>JAUMBO010000129.1:0-2708 GCA_032119635.1 Solirubrobacterales bacterium | reverse complement strand
CAGCTCTTCCTCGGCGATCACGAGCACCGCCCCGGTCTCGGTCGCCCGCCGGACGAGGTCCTCCCGGGAGAGCTGGGTGTTACAGGGAAATGCGACCGCCCCCATCCGGAAGCAGGCCAGCATCGAGACCACCCACTCGATCCTGCTCCCGGTCAGGATCATCACGGTATCGCCGCGGTGAACACCCCTTGCCAGCAATGCCCCTGAGAGTCCGAGGCTCCGGGCGAACAGGTGGCTGAAGTAGTGGACCCTCCGGGCGCCTTCGCGGTCGATCGTGATCACGGCCTCTTGCGAGAAGGGGAACCGCTGGATCACGTCCTCGATGAAGTTCACGGCTCGACCCCGGCCGTCGGGGCCTAGTCCCCGTACTTCTTGATGATCGTGACCGCTCCCTCGGGAGCCGCCTCGACGCAGAGGTCGCAGAGCACGCACTCGTCGAGGCGTGAGCCGACGATCTCGGTTCCGGCGTCGGTCGCCCGGAAGATCGAGACCGGGCAGACCTCCTCCAGCTTCTTCGCCAGCTCGACGTCGGAGGCGGCCGGCTCCGCGATCTCGATCCCGATGAAGATGCTGTCCTGGTCCTCGCTCACTTGCCAGTTCCCTTCTTCTCCATACCGGCCCGGACGGCCTCGGGGATCTCGTCGATCCTCTCGACCACCGTGATCCCGGCCTCCTGGAGCCGGGCGATCTTCTCGGTTGCCGAGTCCTCTTTGCCTTCGACGATCGTCCCGGCGTGGCCGAAGCTCATCCCCTGCATCTCTTCGTCGTCCATGAATTTGCCGGCCATGAAGGCGACGATCGGCAGTCGCGAGTTCTCCTCAGCGACCCATTCGGCCAGCTGGGCCTCCATCCGGCCGCCGGGCTCGGAATAGATGACGATCGCCCCGGTTCCCTCGTCGGCCTCGAAGAACGGCATCAGCTCGGCGTAGGTCGAGCCGATGATCGCGTCGCCACCGATCGAGATCGCGGTGGAGACGCCGAGGCCGGCGGCGGTCAGGGTCGAGGAGATCTCGGTCGTCATGCCGCCCGATCGCGACATCACGCCGACCACTCCCGGTTCGTAGGCCTTGGCGGCGTCGGCGGCCGGACCGCCGATCCCGCCCATCTTGCAGATTCCGGGAGCGATCAGGCCGAGGCAGTTGGGGCCGATGATCCGGGCCCCGAACCGGTCGGCGTACTCGACCATCTCGGCGACGTCGCCGCGGGGGATCCGTTCGGTCACCACCACGACCAGCCGGATCCCGTTGTCGATCGCCTCGATCACGGCGTCCTTGGTGAAGCCGGGGGGGACGGTGACCACCGACCCATCGATCGGGCCGCCATGATTCTCGATCACCTGCTCTACCGTGTCGAACACCGGCACCCCGTGTACCTCGCGTCCCTTCCTGCCCGGGGTCACACCGCCGACCACCTTCGATCCGTAGTCGAGGCACTCGCGGGTCAGGTTGACGGCCTCCCGTCCGGTGATGCCCTGGACGATGAAGGTCGTGTCGGCATCGACCAGGATGCTCACGAGCCGGCCCCCTGGACCCTCTCCACCGCACGTCCGGCGGCATCCCAGAGCGAGACCGAGCGGTCGTAGTACTCGACGCCGTAGTGGTCGAGGATCTTCGCCCCCTCTTCCTCCCAGGCGCCCGGAATCCTGAAGACCGCGATCGTCTCGGCCGGGTCCTTGCCCAGCTCGAGGCAGGCCTTGATCACTCCGCGGGCGACGATGTCGACCCTGGTGTTGGAGACGATCGACATCATCACCGCGATCTTCTCGACCCCGTCCTTCTGCAGGACCTCTTTGGCGAGGCCGCAGGCCTTGGCGACCGAGGGGTTGCCACCGATCTCTGAATAGTTGGCCGGCCTGCCGCCCTGGCTCCGGACCGCGTCGGTCAGGGTGAGGGAGCCGCCCCCGGCGCCGATCACCAGGCCGAGGTTGCCGTCGAAGTTGTGGTCTTTGCCCTGGACCACGCCCCGGTGATCGCTGGCGTCGATCGCCTTGACCCGGCGCTCGAACTCGCTCGGCTCGTAGGTCTCCCGGGTGTCGTCCTCGGCGATCCCGAGCGAGTCGCGGAGCAGGTGGGTCTGGCGTCCGACCGCCTCGTCCTCCATCTCCATGTGGGCATCGAGGGCGACGAACCGGCCGTCGGTCAGCTCGGCCAACGGGTTGATCTCGGCCAGCAGCATGTCGTTCCCCTTGAAGAGCTGGGCCAGTCGGGCGAGGATCGGGGTCGCCCGGGTCAGCTGGCTACCGGTGACCCCGGTCCGGGCGATCACCTGCTTCGCCTGGAAGTCGAAGACCGGGTCGAGGTTGGAGACGTGACCCCGGCCGACGTGGTCGGGATGCTCCTCGGCCACCTGTTCGATGTCGATCCCGCCCATGTCGCTGAACAGCATCAGCGGCTTCTTCGCCGTTCCGTCCCAGACGACGCCGGCGTAGTACTCCTGCTTCACCTCGGCCTTCGGGTCGATCAGCACCCCCCTTGGCATGTGGCCGTTGATCTCGAGCCCGAGGATCGCTTCGGCATGTTCGGCCGCCTCGTCGGGGGTGTCGGCGAACTGGACCCCGCCCGCCTTCATCCGGCCGCCGGTCAGGACCTGCGACTTGACCACCGTGGGTCCACCGATCTCGGCTGCGGCCGCCCTCGCCTCCGCGGCCGTCCGGCAGAATCCGTACTCGGTGACCGGTATCCCGGCTAGCTCGACGATCTTTCTCGCCT
>JAUMBO010000128.1:0-2495 GCA_032119635.1 Solirubrobacterales bacterium | reverse complement strand
CGGCCCCGGAAGCGCTCAGAACCGGTGCTCGTACCCCGGCTCCCGGAACAGGCCCGAGCGGGGATTGTCGAGGTCGGAGGGAAGCTCGACTCCCTCGCCCTCGACCACCGTGCCGATCACCGTGAGGGGGACCCCGCTACCGGCCGCGGCGGCCTGGAGATCATCGAGCCGGTCGGGTGGAAAGGTGAGTGCCAGCTCGTAGTCGTCGCCCGCGGTCAGGGCGAAGGGGACCAGATCGGCCCCGCCGAACGCCTCACGGACGGGATCCAGAGCCGGATCCACCGGGATCGAGCCGGCCGCGAGCTCGATCCGGACTCCCGACTCCCGGGCCAGGTGTCCGAGGTCGGCCAGCAGGCCATCGGACACGTCGATCATCGCGCTCGCCCCCTCCTGGCCGAAGGCGACGCCCGCCGCGAGCCTCGGGACCGGGCGCAGGTACCGCTCCAGCAGCCGGTCCAGGGCTTCGCGTCGTTCGCGCTCCTGCGCGCCCTTCGGTCCTCCGGGCCCTATCCCCAGGGGCGAGTCGTCCCGGAACAGGAGTCCGGCCTTCGCCCCGCCGAGCGAGCCGGTGACCGCGACCAGGTCGCCGACCCCTGCCCCGGAACGGGTGACTGGGTCCCGGCCGTCGGAAATCGAGCCGATGGCCGTGACCGAAAGGAACATCAGAGGCGCGCGGACCACGTCGCCGCCGGCCAGCGCGACTCCGAATTCCGTTGCCGAATCGACCATCCCGTCGGCCAGGCCGAACCAGAAGTCCCGGTCGCGATCGGGCGAGACCCCGAGCGCGACGATCACCTGGCCCGGGTCCGCTCCCATGGCGGCGAGGTCGGAGAGGGCGACGGCGAGGGCCCTCCTCGCGATTCCGGCCGGGTCGTCCCAGTCGAGCGGAAAGTGCATCCCCTCTACCGAGGTATCGACCGAGACAACCGGACCGGGTGAAGGCGGCAGCACGGCCGCGTCATCGCCGGGTCCGACCGGGATCCCTGACGGGCCCAGGCTCTCCCGCAGCCGGTCGATCAGCTCGAATTCACCGGTCTTGTCGCTCATCGTTCTCTGAGAATATGCCCCGTTCGATGGCCGAACGCACCGATAGCGGTGAGCAAGGGCACGACCCGACCTTCCTCGAGCGGGTCGGCTCGGCCGCCGCCAACTTCGGACGACGTGCCCCGAAGAGACGGTGGGTCCGGTTCGCCCTCGGGAGCCTGCTCACGATCCTGGTGTTCGGCTTCCTGGTCGCGACGGTCGTCTCCCAGTGGTCGGAGATCGAGAGCGCCGGAATCGCCTTCGAAGTCGTCTGGCTGCTTCCGGCGATCGTCGTCATGGGGATCTACTTCGTCCTCGCCGGGGCGGCCTGGGGGCTGATCCTCGACCGGATGGGGAGTCCGATCGAGCCCGGGCAGGCCCAGCGCACCTATGCCCAGCCGATGCTGGTCAGGTACGTGCCGGGGACCGTCCTCTTCGTCCTTGCCAAGGTCCTGCTCACTGAGCGCGCGGGAGTCTCCCGCCGCGTGGCAACTGCGGCGATCGTCTACGAGCTGGCGATCTCCGCGTCGGCGGCACTCTCGATCGCAGCCTGGTTCCTGATCGTCCATCCCGACCTGGCCACCTACTGGACCAGGTGGCTGCCGCTCGCGATCGTGCCTCTCCTCCTGCTGCTGCTCAGTCCCCCGGTGTTCGGTCCGGTCTCGACCTCACTGCTCAGGCTGCTCGGGCGTGAGCCCCTCCCACAGCTGATGCGCTTCCGGTCGGTGGCCGAAGTGTTCGCCGTGTTCCTCGTGATTTGGGCGACCCTGGGCCTGGGGGCCTACCTCACGGTCCGGTCCGTGCTGGTGGTCGAGATCGAGGACGCGGTCGTCGTCGTCTCCTCCCAGGCGATCGGCTACCTGGCAGCGATCGTCTCGGCCATCTTCCCGGCCGGGCTCGGGGTCAAGGATGCCGCCTTCGCCTGGTCGGTCAAGGTCGCGCTTCCCAACGAGAGCTTTGCCGTCGGGGCGGCGCTGGCGATAGCGGTGCGGGCGGTCCAGACGGTGGTCGAACTCGCCTACATCGCCCTTGTCACTGCAACCACACGGCCCCTGGGCCCGTCGCCAGAGGACCCGGAAGAGTCGGCCCGGTCGAAGACGGCCCCGGCTAACCCGGGCTGACGCCGCCGCCCGAGGGCGGTGCCACCCCACCGCCTCCACCGCCGGGGGTCGGGGCCGGAGTGGGCGCCGGCGCGTTGCCGCCGCCCTGCCCGTCGTCGGGCCGGCCCTCGGGGTTCTCTTCCTCCTCCGTCCCTTCGGTCGCCTCCTCGTCGTACTCGGAAACCGTGTCGGCCGAGACGGTGTAGTCGCCGGCGAAGTCGCCCGCGATCAGCGAGTCGGTCGGCAACGGGAAGTCTTCGCACGGAATCCCGCCGTACGAGTAGAACCGGCCCCAGATGTCGGCCGGGAAGGTTCCTCCGGCGACCGAGACCCCGTGGACCGAGGTCATCGAGATCTGGTTCGACTCCGGAT
>JAUMBO010000127.1:14809-15131 GCA_032119635.1 Solirubrobacterales bacterium | reverse complement strand
GGGCTGGAGGACGATGAACATCGTCAGCAGCACCCAGAACACGCCGTGGCTCTCGGTCGCCTGGTAGAGGGCCATCGCGCCGCCCAGCAACAGCGCCCTCTCGATCGCGTAGCGCCGGACCGGCCCGGGTCGGCGAATCGCCGCCCGGAGCTTTTCAAGCCGGGATGCCTCCTCCCGGTGACTGGAGTCACCCATCTTCTGGTGCTCATCTTCGCGCTTTAGCAGGATCAGTCCGATCGCCACGACAAGCCCCGCTGCCAGACCGGTCAACCCGAGGGAGATGGCATCCCCGAAGTCGCCGTCCCACCCGACCTCGACCACA
>JAUMBO010000127.1:0-14799 GCA_032119635.1 Solirubrobacterales bacterium | reverse complement strand
ATCATGTAAGCGACCAGGAGTACCGAACTCACTCCTGCGGTCACCCTGTCGCTGGCCTGTCCCATCGCGGTCAGGAAGGCAAGGACGGTCATGGTCACCCCGGCCGCGATTACGTGTCCTGTCGTGGCCAGGGCCAGCATCAGGACGAGGAAGACGATCACCCCGATGACCACCGATGCCTTCAGGGCAATACCTCGCGGGGAGTAGTGGGCGGCGACGGCCACGAACAGGGCGGCCATACCAGGGGCGACGACCTCGTTCGTCGTGCCCCCGGTCATCAGGCTCAGCCCCGCACCCAGGCTGAAGGCCACGGTTGCCGACAGGGCCAGCATCCAGTCCGGCTTCGCGGGAGTCGGGGAGGGCGACCCGGTGATCGGGCCCCTCTTCGGGCGGCTGGCGCTCCCTCCTTCGCCGGGTTCCTGGCTGGCTTCGCTCATGGCGTGAGCCTAGCCTCACCCCGGTCGAGAGTGGCTTCCAACTGCTCCGCGGGTCATCCGGGCTCTGATAAAACCCCGGATAGGGCTTCGTGCAATCTCGATGTGGAGTCCGGCAATCCATCGCGCAGGGGGATTACGTGGCACCGATTTCATTGGGCAGGGGCGTGGCGACGCTGGTTACCGTCGGGGTTCTGGCCTTGGCAGCCCCCGCGGTCGCCCAGGCAACCGAGCGGTACGTGAGCAACGCGGGCGGGGCGGTCGGGACGCCTCCGGGGACCGGCTGCGGCGCAGGCCAGGCCGGGTACGCGGGGGTTCAGGCCGCGATCAACGCCTCTCTCGAAGGCGACAGGATCTTCATCTGTGCCGGTACCTATCCGGGCGGCTACGACCTCGAGGGCTCGGCAGCGACCGGCGATCTCTACTTCGAGGGAGCCGGTTCAGGCCTCACGATCGTCAACGGGACTTCGACCAGCCAGCTGTTCGGCGACAGCACTCCGGGCGACCTCGCCCGGGTGCACTTCACCGACATCGCCTTCCAGAATGGTCTTGCGCTCGACGACGACGACGAAGGGATCGACGGCGGCGGCGGAGCGATCGGACTCGAGCAGGGCGGGGTCGGGTCGGACGTCTTCGTCTCCGCCTCCCAGTTCACCGACAACGTTGCCCAGGGCTCCGGAGGGGCGATCGACGCTCTCGACGTGACCATCTCCGACTCCGAGTTCGGGACGAACCGGTCGGATCTCGGGGCGGGGGGCCAGCAGGACCGGGGCGGAGCGGTGAAGGCCGACGGGAGTCTCGTGGTTACCGGTTCGGGTTTCTCTCAGAACGTGGGCAACGACCAGGGTGGTGCCATCTCGGCCGAGGGCCCGGTCGAGGTCCGGACTAGCTCGTTCACCGGGAACGAGTCGGGATGGGATGGCGGTGCCATCTTCGCTCCGGCCGGACTCGTACTGATGGATTCGAGCTTGACCGCGAACGTGGCCAACGATTCCGGCGGAGGGGTCCGGGCGGGCGGCCTGGTCTGCGTCGACTTCTTCGAGAGTCCCTGCCCGGCGGCGCCTCCAATGCCTGTCGGTCTCGGTACCTCGTTCGTAAACAACGAGACAGAAGGCAACAACGGAAACGGCCAGGGCGGCGGGATGGTGACCGACGGCTCCCTCTACATGGCCGAGGCGACCTTCTCGGGCAACAGCGCGACCGATGCCGATCCGGGCGGAGGGACCCCAGCGCCGGATGGGGGAGGCCTGTTCGTCAACCAGGATGCCCGGGTCGAGAATTCGACCTTCTCCGGGAACCGGGCGTACCGGTACGGGGGAGCGCTGGCGGGTGGCGTTCCCTTCGCGGCCGAGGCGGGTACATCGACCCTCGACCTCACAGTGGTCGACTCGACCTTGTCGGGCAACCTTGCAAGCGACCCGGGCGAACCCGGTGGGATCGGTGAGTCCGGGGGCGCGATTTCCTTCCAGGGTGCCACGCTCGAGCTCTTCGACTCGATTCTTTCCGGGAATAGCTCTTTCGCGGCCGGCGCCATGCTCGTGGCCGGAACGCCCTCGGTCGACGTCGACGGATCCACCTTCCTCGGCAACGGATCCGCCGCCGAAGCAGGGGCCGTCGGACTGCAGGGAAACCTCGCCGTGAACTTCGTCGACGCCACGTTCACCGAGAACGTGGCAGGTGGCGGAGGGGGTGCGATCGCCTCCTTCTTCGGACCTCTCAACGTGCTCGACTCGACCTTCACCGGCAACGTCGCCGGGAGTGGGGGCGAGATCGAGGGCGGCGGGGCGATCGCGGCCAACGGCGACGTCGACGTCCTGGGCAGCTCGCTCACCGGCAACAGGGCTGCGTCGTCGGCCGAACCCGGGGTGATGTCCGGAGGGGCGATCCGAATCGAGGACGACGGCTCCCCCACCGGGTCGGCCGACCTGATCGTCGACGGCTCGAGCCTTGCCGGGAACGAGACGACCGGCGTCGGCGGTGCGATCATCTCCCTAGAGGCGGGCTCGGAACCCTTTTCCCCAACGGTAGTCGTCGTGGATTCGACCGTCTCCGACTCCGACGAGACACCGTTGGTCGGGGGTTTCTATTCCCTCGGGCTCACGTTCGTCCTCAGTTCCACCCTGTCCGGACTGGAGGCCCCCTGTTACCCGGTGGGGCTCGGCTCTCGGGTGGCGATCGTGAACTCGACCGTCTCAGGCAACTCGGGTGGTGCCGGTGGCCCGGGGTGCGGGGGTGAGCCGACGGCAGCGATCGAAGGAGTCGAGTTTCTGCTTGCCACATCCTCGACCTTCGCCGGGAATACGACAGGGGACCTCCTCGGGACGGTCGACATGGAGGGTGAACCCCAGCAGTACGGGGTCTCGAACTCGATAATCGACCACGCCGGGACGGGGTGCGACTTCGAAGGGGAGCTGCTGTTGGGTGTCGGCGGCAACGTGATCACCGATCGGACGCTCGGCTGCGACTCCCTGGTCGGGGGGCCGCCGGCACCGACCACGAAGGTGTCGGTCGCCGAGCTCGGCCTCGGCCCGCTCACGGACAATGGAGGCCCGACCGAGACGATGGCGATCGGGCCGGGATCGGTCGCGATCGATGCCGGGGCGCTCGATCCGGACGAGGGCGACCTCTGCGATCAGCCCGATCAGCGCGGAGTGCCCCGGAGCGGCGGCCCCTGCGATGCCGGCGCCTACGAGTACGCCCTCAACCTCAGGGTGAGCAAGCCGGGGAGTGGTTTCGGATCGGTCACTTCCTCCCCGGCCGGGATCGAGTGTGGTGCGAGCTGCGCCGCTCCATTCGACCCGGGTACCGAAGTGACCCTGAACCCGGTCGCCTCGCCGGGCTCGAGATTCACCAGGTGGTCGGGTGGGGGCTGCACCGGAACCGGCCCCTGCACGGTCACGGTCGAGGGCTTGATGAACGTCGGTGCGATCTTTACCGGGAACGGACCCGGCATTTCGATCGCCCCTGCGAGCCGGAAGTCGGTCCGGGTGCGAGGGCGGACCGTGCCCCTGGCGAAGGTGTCGTGCAGCCGGAGGACGTGTTCGGTCCGGAACGCAAAGGTCACCGTCCTGGTCGGTGGCAAGAAGTATCGGGCCAAACCCCGATTCAGCAGGAAGGGCTTTCCGGCGGGCCGGAAGGTCCTCGTCTCGACGTCGATCCCGAAGGCCGCCCTCGCACGGCTCAGGTCGGGGGGCAAGAAGGGGGTCGCCCGGGCCGTGATCGTCGCAGGTTCGGAGCGGACCCCGGCCCTCAAGCGCAGGATCTCGGTGAAGCTGACTCGTTGATCCCGTCCTGAGTTCCGGCTAGATTGAGTGAGTTGGTCGGCAGGTGCCGTTTCACCGGTCGCCCCCACTTGCTGCGTCCACCTACCCTGTCAGGAGCCAAGAGATGAATCCGATCACCAAGGCAGCATCTGTCCTCGCCGCGGCTGTTCTGCTCACGGTCGGGGTGGCGGCCTGCTCGAGCGATGGCGACGATGGGGAGAAGTGGCGGATCGGGCTCGAGGCGCCTCTCTCGGGCGACCTCGAGGTGCTGGGCGACGGGATGCTCAAGGGGGCCGAGATGGCGGCCAGCGAGATCAACGAGTCGGGAGGGTTGCTCGGCAAGGAGGTCGAGATCGTGGCGATCGATGATGCCGGCGACCCTGACACGGGAGTGAAAGCTGCCAACAAGGCGATCTCGGAAGGCCTCGACGGGGTGGTCGGGCCGTACAACTCAGGGGTCGGGATCGAAACCCTGCCGCTCTACATCAAGGCCGGGCTGACCCCGATCCGACTGACCTCCGACGATTCGACCAACGGACTCGGCTTCACCCTCCAGCCGATGACCTACCAGATCGCTCCCGTGGCGACGAAGGCAATGACCGACTGGCTGGACGCGAAGAGCGTGGCGATCGCCTACGACCGGACCGAGGCCTACACCAAGACCGAGGCAAAGGCCGTTCGGAGCGACCTCGAGGCGGCCGGGGTGGACGTGGTGGCCTACGAGGGCATCGAACCGGGCAAGGACGACTACTCGGCCGAGGTCGAGAAGCTTGCCGGGACCGGGGCCGACGTCGCCTACCTGGTCACCTACTACCCCGAAGGTGGCCTGATCGCGAAGGAGATGTTCGACCAGAAGGTGAAGCCGGCCTGTCTGGCCGACTACGGCGCTTACGACAACGGGTTCATCGAGACCGCCGGTGAGAAGGCGGCCGAGGCCTGCCCGGTGGTCGGCGTTCCGGCCCCCTCCGACTTTCCGGGATCGGCGAAGTTCGTCGACGCCTACGGGACCGAGTTCGACGAGGACCCAGGCACCTGGTCGCCGTACACCTACGACTCGGTCAACTTCCTGGCCGAAGGGGTAAGGCAGGCGAACGGGTTCGATGCCGGCCGCCTCGAGAAGGCGCTCGACGGTGTGAAGGGGTGGCAGGGCTGGACCGGATCGGTGACGATCAACCCGAAGAACGGGACCCGTGAGCCGGGAACGGTGGTCGTGGTCCGGACTGACTCCTCCGGGGCCTTCACCGTGGACCCCGACTGGGCGAAGGCGGTCGGCGCCCCTTACGGCAAGGGCTAGTGGCCTGCCGCCGGTCCGGCGGCTTTCAGGAGTCGGTGCGGGGTACGACCAGGACGGCGCAGCCGGCGTCGGCGACGACCCCGGTCGAGGTCGAGCCGAGCAGCACCCGTCGGACCGGTCCGTAGCTCCGCGATCCGAGGCAGAGCAGGTCGAGATCGCCGTCCGACGCTGCGCGGAGTTCCATGATCGCGTCGCCCTCCAGCAGTACCGGTTCGGCCGTCGTTCCCTCCGGGACCTTGCCGACCGCGTCGTCGAGGATCCCCAGGGCGGCCTCACGGGAGGCCTCGGCCAGGTCGCCCATCACGGTCCCGGCCGTCCAGTGTCCCCAATACTCGGCGAAGTCGGTCGCGACCGAGATCACCTTCAGAGAGGCTGCACCGAAGCCGGAGGCCGCTCCGATCGCCTGGTCGGACTCGGGCGTGCCGTTGACCGCCACGCCGACCCGGTCGATCGAGCCGACCGAGGCGTACCCGACCGGAGCGAGCAGGACGGCAGCCACTCCGCCGCCCATCAGCTGGCGGGCCTTGTGGCCGGCCCGGACCTGTCCTGCTTCCGCTCCTGCGCACCCAATCACGACCAGGTCGGCCCCTTCGGACTCGACGATCTGCTCGAGGCCGATGGCGGGAGAGGAGGCCTCACCGATCGAGATCCCTGCCCCGAGCGGCTCGGCGGCTTCCAGTGCGGCGACTTTCGCCTGCTCGGTGAGGTTGGTGTAGGCATCGGCAGGCAGCGAAGGGGCGAAGCTACCCCCCATCGGGGCCGGGACGCATGTGCCCACGGTCAACTCCGCCCCGAACCTGGATGCGAGCTCGGCACCGAGTGCCAGTGCGTCGCGGGATCCGTCGCTCTGGTCGTAACCGACAACGATCTTCTCGAACACCGCCATTCTCACCCTCCCTTACCTTGCTCGTCACTCGATGGTCGGGACCGGGCCAACTTACCGCACTGCGGTAGGTGCGTCCCCACTAACGAACGACAACAGGGGTCCCGACCGGTGCCAGCCGCCGGATCGAGCGGAGTGCCCAGTCCGGGCTCCGGATACAGCCGTTCGATGCCCTGGTACCCCAGGGAACGGCGAGTGAGCCGTGGCGACCGTGGATTGCGACCCTGCCCGGACCCCCCTGGAAGGTCTTGTGGACCTCGGAGTGGGCCGTGAGCTCGATCTGCCAGGGCCTCAACTCGTTGCGGACCCGGTAGAGGTCGTGGATCGCGAACAGCCCTTTCGGGGTAGGGGTGGCAGGGTCCCCGACCACGACCCGGGTCACCCAGACCCTCTTCTCATCCCTGAACAGGGCCATCGTCCTCGCCTTGAGCGAGACGTGGACCTTGTAGAGGGCGTCGAGCCGGGTGATGTTCCCTTCTTCGACCCAGCCGATCCGGTCGTTGGGTCGCTTGCCGACCCTTAACGCGACCCAGGTTTCGCCCGTCCTGATTTTCTCGTCGAGGATCAGGTAGCCGGCCTCCCTGCCACCCCGGGTCTCGGCCGAGATCCTCCCCACTGCCGGACCGGCCGGCTTGCCCGAATACGGAACCTTGTAGAGGATCGGCCGGGCGATCTCGGCAGCGCTCGCAGTCCCGACGAGGGCCAGCGTCGCCACCAAAGTGGCAATCCCTGTGAGGGCTCTCGACATCTCCCACATTGTGACACCGGGACTGGGCCCCGGTAGCGGTTCAGGCGCCCTGCGGGTGGCCCTCGTCGGCCGGAGAAGGCGGCAGTGGCAGGACGAAGAGCGGTTCGTACCGGGCGCCCGAAGGTTCGAGCAGTGAACGGAAGAGGGTGATCGAGTCGGGTTCGAAGCGAAGGGTCGGGACCGGCACGGGGATTTCCGCCGGCACCCGGAAGGAGCGCGCGGCCCTTGCCACCGTCAAGTGGGGAAGGAAGGCCGTCCGGTTCGAGCTCCAGTCGGTCTCCCGACCGATCTCCCGGATCAGGTCTCCCCGGAGGGAATCGAGGCCGCCCGTTCGCTCATCGAGTTCGAGGGCGAGTGCCCTCGGCCTTCGCTTCGGCAACCAGACGCAAGCCCCGGTCTCGAGAGCCGGGACCGGCCGGGCGACCCCCTCGATCGCCGATACGAGGTGTTCGATGCTGTCGGCAGGCATGCTGCCGAGGAAGGCGAGGGTCAGGTGGATGGTTTCCGGACCGATCGGCGTCAGGCCGGGAATCCTCCGGGCGACCGCCTTGCCCCATTCGGCCGAAGCCAGACGGGCCGCAACCGGCGGATCGAGCGCTATGAAAAGCCGGATTCCGTCCCGCCTTGCGCCCTTGCCCGTTTTGGCCATGGGGTGAGGATAGGAGGCCCGAGAGCGCCCCCGCCCGCCCCGTCGGCCGGTCGGTGGGAAGATCACTCCATGAGAGGGAGCTTGAAAGGGAAGAGGCCGGCCCGGTGACCGAGATCGCGATCATCGCCGGGATCTTCTTCCTGTACGGGCTCGTCTCCCGGGCCCTGCTGAAGGTGAACGTCTCGGCACCGATGGTCTTCGTCGCAGCCGGGATCCTGTTCGGTGGCTCGATCCTCGGCCTGGCCGAGCTGAATCCGGCCGGCGATGTGGGTCTGATCGTCGCCGAGATCGCCCTGGTCGTCGTCCTGTTCGCCGATGCCTCCCGGAGCGACGTTTCGGGACTCCGGGAAGACGGGGTCCTGGCCGGTCGCCTGCTGGCGATCGGCATGCCACTCACGATCGCGGTGGGAACTGCCGCCGCCGCCGTCTTCCTGGTCGGGATCGATTTCTGGGAGGGGGCCGTGGTGGCCGCCATCCTCGCCCCGACCGACGCCGCGCTCGGCCACCCGGTGGTGACCAGCAAGCTCGTCCCGGCGAAGATCCGGGAGACGATCAACATCGAGGCCGGCCTGAACGACGGCCTCGCGATCCCCTTCCTGCTCGTCTTCCTCGGCCTGGCGGTCGACCAGGCTTCGGTCAGTGCGCCCGACTCGGCCGCCTTCGCGGCCCGCCAGATCGGCTTCGGCATCCTCGGTGGACTCTTGATCGGCGGCGGGGGAGGGTGGCTGGTCGGCAAGGCGATCGGCAGGGGTGCGATGACCTGGACGTTCGAACGGCTGGCGATGGTCGCGCTGGCGATCGGAGCCTGGGCGTTCGCCTCGGCGATCGACGGGAACGGCTTTATCGCGGCCTTCGTCGCCGGCCTCGCGGTGGCGCGGTTCCAGCCCTCGTTCGGTGGTCCGATCCTCGACTTCGCCGAGCGCGAGGGCCAGCTGCTAAGCCTGATCGTCTTCTTCGTTTTCGGCACGGCCGCGATCGGATACCTCGACTCGCTGACCTTCGGGATCGTCGCCTTCGGCCTGTTGAGCCTGACCCTGATCCGGATGGGGCCGGTCGCGATCGCGCTCACCGGCTCCGGACTGAGCCGGGCCTCGGTCTCCTTCATCGGGTGGTTCGGGCCTCGTGGTCTGGCCTCGATCATCCTGCTGCTGGTCGTGATCGCCGAGGAGCCGGAGTTGCCGGCGCTCGACGTCGCGATAGCGGCGACCACGTTCACCGTGCTGCTCAGCGTCTTCCTCCACGGCGTCACTGCCGGGCCGCTCTCGATCCTCTACGGCAGGAAGGTGAAGGAGCTGCCTCCGGATGCGCCGGAGTTCGGCCCGGCCGGCGACCCGGTGATCAGGCGACAGGGTTGAGCGGAGTCACTCGACCGGGTCGACCGACCACTCGAGGGCGAAGTCACCGAATCCGTCGAGGAAGAGACTGGGGTCGAAGGCCTGGGCGGGCGAGAGGCCCCCGGAGGCTTCGATGTCACCACAGGCCGAGGCGATCGCCCCCTTGGCGATCATCGCCGCGGTTATCCCGTAGACGTCGTTGCCGGTGATCCGGCCTCTTCGCAGGGAACCGTCAGCGGCCCGGGCTTCGCAGGCGATCGTGAACCTGGCAGCCCGGCGCGATTCCTCGTCGGGCCCTTCCGGGAGCCGCGAGATCAGCGAGCCGGCCACTTTCCGGACCGGGGTCCGCATCAGGATGCCGGCCGGGCGGGCAACCAGCGGAGTCAGCTCGGCCAGGGGACCGGGAGCGATCGACCCGGCGCTCAGCATCGTCTCGACGTTCCGGACGTCGAGGTGTCGTGGAAGCATCACGTGCTCACCCGCCGGGTAGCGGGTCATCGGCTGCTCCCCGAGCGGGGGATCGAACTCGAACCGACCGCGATCGACCCTCTGCGGTGCCGGCTCCAGTCGGCCGCCGCGCCACTCGAGGTCGCCTCCCTTGATCATCTCGAGTGCCGAGAGCATCGTGCCGCGGGTCATCTGGAAGGCGGTTGCGTAGGCCAACCGTACGGTTTCGAGTCGGCCCAGTCCGGTCGCGGTCAGCGAGGCGATCATGTCCCCGGGCACGTAGTCGAACCCCATCGCCGGGATCACCACGGTGCCGGCGCTCGCCGCCCGGGGTCCGTAGGTGTCGTACGCCAGCCGGATGAAGGGCTGCTCGCCGGTCGTGTCCAGGTAGTCGGTTCCGGTGGCGACGGCGGCATCGAGCACCGGTTCGCCATGAAGGGTGAACGGCCCGGCGCAGGCGATCACGGTCGCACAGCTCTCGAACAGGCCGCGGAGTCCGTCCCCGTCGGTGATCGGGACCGCCCTGGTCGGGGGGGCGGAGTCGAGCGAGGCCGCCAGCTCGTCCAGCTTCTCCGGGTTCCGGCCGGCGAGGATGAAGTCCGCTCCGGAGCGCTCGAGGTCATGGGCGACGAGCCGACCGGTGAAGCCGGTCGCCCCGTAGACCGCTATCGGGCCGCGCTGTCGGGAGGCGAGCTCCACGGGGGCGAGTCTAGCCGGATACCGACCCTGCCCCGGCGGCCGACGGGACATCCCCGGCGCTCCCGACCGGGCGGCCGGACGGCCGGGCCTCGGCGACCTCGGCGACCTCGGCAATGGTGGGGCAGCCGCCGCCCTCGCAGCAGGACTCGACCTTCTGGCGGCAGTCTTCGCACCACCAGGCCGAGCGCATCCAGAAGAGCCGGTGCTGGTCACCTGTCATCGGGCAGAGCATCGAAGGGCGATGATCGTTCGAAGCGCGGACGGAAGCGGCGCTCGACCCGGTTCGGGCGGAGAAACGCTCCAGGGGCGGGCGAAACTCGGGACCGGTTGTAATGTTCGTACTCACAGGGAGGCCGTCCGTCGAGTGCGGGGCAGCTCCCTGCCAGTAGAAGCAAAGGGAAAAAGGGAAAGGGAAGGTTCGATGCCAGAGGGACGGATCAGGAGTTCACTCGTTGCCGTTGCGGTTGGCCTGCTGGCCGCGGCCGCCCTTGCCGGGCCGGCCCGGGCCGAGTACGACTCCGTTCCGATCCCGAACGTGACCGGTCCGATCGGGGTAACGGCCGACTCGTACCCGTTCCTCGCCACCGACATCGACCTGTCCCGGTGGGGCTACGTCGAGCAGGAGTTCTTCATCACCGGTAGGGCCTACCGGTACGACACGAGTGGCTCCCCCCGCCCGGTGGACCAGACCGCGACCCGGATCGAGACCGGAGGTACCCAGGGGAACGGCAGCTACCCGTTCAAGACCCGGATCGTCGTCCGGCGCCCGGCCAACCCGGCCGAAGCCAACGGCACCGTGGTCGCCGAGTGGAACAACGTGACGGCTTCGCGGGACATCGAGTGGAACTGGCTCGGTGACCCCGAGTTCCTGCTCCGAAACGGCTACACCTTCGTCGGCGTGACCGCCCAGAACATAGGACTCCTGGGCCTCAGGGGTTTCGATCCCCTCCGTTACGGGGATCTCGAAGGGCGCTGGAACACGAACATGGCGATCGTCCCGCTCGGCCAGAACGATCCCGCACTCGATGATCTCTCCTACGACATCTTCGGCGCGGCGTTGAAGGCGATCCGGGGCCACGGCACGGGCGAGGACCCGATGGGAGGGATCGAGGCCGAGACCGTGATCGCCTCGGGCGAGTCGCAGTCCTGCGGCCGCCTCGCCGCCCATCACAACTTCATCGAGCCACTCCACCAGATCGTCGATGCCTACCTGCTTACGGTTTGCGGCAGTGCTCTCCGGACCGACCGGCCTGAGAAGGTCGTCCGGGTCCTGACCGAGACCGAGAACCGGACGCCCCGCTCGGCTGCCGACTTCCCCGACACCGGCTCGATCCGCCACTGGGAGGTCGCAGGTTCCTCCCACCTGCCGAGGATGGCCTGGGACAACGGGGCCCCCCTGATCAACCGCGACTTCCTGCCGCTTACGGTGGACTGTCAAAAGTTCCCGCTCTCCCTGGTCCAGTGGCCGTTCACGGTGAACCGGGCGATCAAGGGCATCGAGGAATGGCTGGCCGATGGAGACGCACCGCCCGAGGCACCGCGTGGTCAATACGTTCCGAACCCCGACTACGTTCCCGACCAGACCCCCGAGTTCCTGCTCGAGCGGGATTCGAACGGCATCGCAAAGGGGGGGATCCGGTTCCCCGCTCTGACGGTTCCGACAGCGGTCAATGACGGGGTCAATGCGGGGGTACCGGGCGGCTCGCTCTTCTCCGGGTTCTGCGGACTGCTCGGCTCCAGCACGCCGCTCGACCAGTCGGCGCTGAACAGTCTCTACGCCGATCACGGTGACTACGTCAAGCAGTACTCCAGGGCGGCCGACGACTTCCTGGGCACGGGTTTCATCCTCGCCCAGGACGTTCCGAGGCTGAAGCTGGCGGCCCGCCAGTATCCGCGCCTCAGGCCGTCCCGGCCCCGCGTCGCTCCGACCGGCAACAAGGTGAACCGGCCCCGCCTGGTCTGGACTGCCACCGAGGCCCCGGAAACGACCTTCGTCATCGAGCGGGCCCGGGTGCAGGGCAAGAAACCGCTCCGGCCGAGACCGTCACCACCTCTTTCTCCAGGGCGACCCGGAACGTCAACATCCGGAGGTAGCACCTCCGGGCGCGCAGCGGGCGTTCAGTCCCTGACCAGCTTCTTGTAGGAGATCCGGTGGGGGCGCTCGGCCTCTGCCCCGAGGCGGTTCCTGCGGTTCTCCTCGTAGGCCTCGAGATTGCCCTCGAACCAGACGACCTGGGAGTCGCCTTCGAAGGCAAGGATGTGGGTGGCCACCCGGTCGAGGAACCAGCGGTCGTGGGAGATCACGACGGCGCACCCGGCAAAGGAGAGCAGCGCCTCCTCGAGCGCCCTCAAGGTGTCGACGTCGAGATCGTTCGTCGGCTCATCGAGCAGCAGCAGGTTGCCACCCGAGCGCAGGAGCTTGGCCAGGTGGACCCGGTTTCGCTCGCCGCCCGATAGTGCGCCCACCTTCCTCTGCTGATCCGAGCCCTTGAAGTTGAAGCCGGCGACGTAGGCGCGGGAGTTCATCCGGCGCTCGCCGACGTCGATCTCCTCCTCGCCGCCCGAGATCTCTTCCCAGACCGTCTTCTCTGGATCAAGGGCATCCCGCGACTGGTCGACGTAGGCGAGTTCGACCGTCTCACCCAGCCGGAGCGAGCCCGCGTCGGGCGCCTCCTCGCCGACCACCATCCGGAAGAGCGTCGTCTTGCCGGCGCCGTTCGGTCCGATCACCCCGACGATTCCCGCGGGGGGAAGGGAGAAGGAGAGGTCCTCGATCAGGAGCTTCTCGTCGAAGCCCTTCCGCAGGCCGTCGGTCTCGATCACCAGGTCTCCCAGCCTGGGGCCGGCCGGGATGTGGATCTGGACCTGCTCCAGCCGGACGTTCTTCTCCTCCGCCAGCAGCTCCTCGTAGCGCGCAAGACGTGCCTTCGACTTCTTCCGCCGGCCCTTCGGGTTCTCGCGTACCCATTCGAGCTCGGAGGCGATCGTCTTCGCCCGGGCGCTCTCTTCTTTTTCCTCCTGGGCAAGCCGGGCCTGCTTCTGCTCGAGCCAGGCCGAGTAGTTGCCCTCGAACGGGATGCCGCGGCCGCGATCGAGCTCGAGGATCCAGCCGGCCACGTTGTCGAGGAAGTAACGGTCGTGGGTCACGGCCACCACCGTGCCGGGGTATTCCTCGAGGTACTTCTCCAGCCAGGCGACCGACTCGGCGTCGAGGTGGTTGGTCGGCTCGTCGAGCAGCAGCAGGTCGGGGGAGGCGAGCAGCAGTCGGCAGAGTGCGACCCGGCGTCGCTCGCCTCCCGAAAGGGTCGAGACATCGGCGTCGCCGGGCGGCAGCCGGAGGGCATCCATCGCGGTGTCGAGGGTGGTCTCGAGATTCCAGGCGTCGGATGCGTCGATCTTCGCCTGGAGCCGGGCGAACTCATCGGCGTTCTCCTCCGAGTAATCGGCCGCGATCTCGTTGAAGCGGTCGAGCAGGTCGCGAACCTCCCGGACCCCGTCCTCGACGTTGCCGCGCACGTCCTTCGAGTCGTCGAGCTCGGGCTCCTGTTCGAGCAGCCCGACCGTCGCCCCGTCCTTCAGCTGGGCCTCGCCCCGGAACTCGGTGTCGGTCCCGGCCATGATCCGGAGCAGGGTCGACTTGCCGGCGCCGTTGTAGCCCAGCACCCCGATCTTTGCCCCCGGAAGGAAGTTGAGCGAGATGTCGCTCAACACCTCCTTGTCGGGGGGATGGACGCGGGAGACCTCCCGCATGGTGAAGATGAAATCGCTCACCGGTCGAAGGTTAGAGAGCGCCGGGCCCGGGGGCGACCGGGCCGGTCAGCCCGGGGAGGTCCCGGGAGTGCTTTTACCCGGCTGCGAGGCCGTACCGGCGGCGGTCGAGTCTTGATCCGCGTAGGAGGCGAGCAGCTCCTTCTCCTTCTCCTTGCCGGGGAAGCACGAGCGGATGACCACCGCTCCGAGGATGATCGCGATTACCCCGGCGAGGAAGGCGAGGTCGTCACCCTTGAGGAAGGACTGCTTCGCTGCCTCGATTATCTGGTCGGAGTACTGGGGGTACTGCTCCGCCGTCTGGGCAGCGGAAGAGAAGGACTTGGTTAGCTCGGTCTGGACGTCGTTGCTCACCTTGTCTGCCTGGGGGCTCGAGGCGATCAGGTTGGAGAAGGAGGCCGCGTACCCGGCGGTCAGGAAGGCACCGAGGATCGACTGCATTATCGCGCCGCCCAGGTCCCGCTGGAGGTCGGCGGTGGCCGAGGCCATCCCGACCCGCTTGACGGGCACCGACCCGGTCAGGGAGTGTGACGCCGGAGTCCCGGCCAGGCCGACCCCGATCCCGATCAGGGCGTAGGCGGCACCAACCGCGAGCAGCGAGGCATCCTCGTCCCAGAAGACCAGCATCGTGACGAAGCCGAGCAGGCAGAAGGCGTAGCCCGAGAGCAGGGTGAAGCGCGAACCCCGTGCCTCGATCAGCTTTGCCGAGCGGGGTGCGACCACCAGCATCAGGAGGGCGGCCGGGAGGATCATCAGGCCCGACTGGAGGGTCGAATACCCGAGCACGTTCTGCATGTACTGCTGGCCGATGAACATCGTCCCCATAAGCGTCCCGAAGACGATGATCCCGGCCACCGCCGCGACCCAGAAGATGCGCCTGGCGGCGTAATCGAGGTCATAGAGGGGACTCGTCAAACGCTTCTGACGAAGGAAGAAGAAGACTCCGAGGGAGATGCCGACCACCCCGAGGGCGATCGCCGTCGAACCCTCACCGGGCTCGGCGGCGAAGTTGATCCCGAGGACGACGCAGCCGACCATGACGATCGAGAAGACGCCGCTCAAGTTGTCGACCGGCTCGTTCGACTGCCCCACGCCGGCGGGTACGTACTTCCAGTTGAGGACGAAGGCGATCACGGCCAGCGGCAGGGTGAGCAGGAAGACGATCGGCCAGTGGAATCCGGTCAGGACGGCCCCGGCCGAGACCGGGCCAAGGGCGGCGATCGCACCACCCGTCGCCGACCAGAGCGCGATCGAGCGGGTCCGGGCCTGGCCCGACCAGA
>JAUMBO010000126.1:0-1507 GCA_032119635.1 Solirubrobacterales bacterium | reverse complement strand
CCCAGCTTTTGACGATGATGGCGCTCGTCGCCGCGATCGTTGCGATGGTGATCCTCGTCTTCTTCGGGATCGGGTACCTGTTCGGGAGGCTCTTCCTGTGACGGCCGCTTCGATTCCGGCTCCGCCCCTCGTCGAGGCCCTCCTCGGGCTGGGCGATGGCGTGGTCGGACTCTTCCTCACCCTCGCCGTCTTCGGCCTGATCGCGGTCTGGATCGCGCTTATCGTCTTCACCTACAACGATGCCCGCAAACGGATCGCGGATCCCTTCCTGATCGGCTGCGCGACCGCGGCCTCCCTCTTTCCGTTCGTCGGAACGCTCGTCTACACGATCCTTCGCCCGCCCGAATTCCTCGACGACGTCAAGGAGCGCGAGTGGGACGTCCGTGCCACCCAGGCCCAGCTGAGACGGGTGCGGGCCGGTTCCTGCCGCAAGTGCGGCTACCCGGCGGAGTCCGACTTCCTCCGGTGCCCGAGCTGCCGTTCACGCCTGCGTGAGCCCTGCCCGTCCTGCGACCGGCCGGTCGGTCTCGGATGGAAAGTGTGTCCTTACTGCGAGCAGACCCTGATCGAGCCGAAGCGCAAGGTGGACTCCGCCAAGGGTGACAGGCCCCGCGCTGGCCGGAAGACCACCCCGACGCAGGAGAAAGGCAGCGGACGCGGCAGTCGGGCCAGGGCGGCAGAGAGCCGGGCGAAGAGCGGGGGGGAGGGCGACTCCCCGGAGCGGGGCGCCAGGCCCCCGGCCGGACGCCGCAAGGGGGAAGAGGCAGGGGCCGGGCAGCCGGCCGAGAGCGGAGAGAAACCGATAAACGCCGGTGACAATCCGGGCGACGGGGAGACCTGAGCCGGCCGGTCGGCCCGTAGAACGAAAGGTGTGCAGATGTCCCAGACCCTGATTCTCGTAAAGCCCGATGCCTTCGAACGGGCCTTGACCGGCGAGGTCCTGGCTCGTTTCGAGCGAAAGGGCCTCCGTATCGTGGCGCTCAAGAAGATGACCGCTTCGGAAGAGATCGCGAAGGAGCACTACGCCGAGCACACCGAGAAGCCGTTCTTCGGCGAGCTGGTCGATTTCATCACCGGCGGGCCTCTCGTGGCGGCAGTCCTCGAGGGTCCGGGCGCCGTCGAGGCAGCGCGCCAGTTGATCGGCGCGACCAATCCGGTCGAGGCTTCCCCGGGGTCGATCCGGGGCGATTTCGCCCTGGAGGTGACCTTCAACATGGTCCACGGTTCGGATTCCGATGAATCGGCAGAGCGGGAGATCGCAATCTGGTTTCCCGAGGGCATCTGAGCTCCGGCCCGTGCGGCCGGCCCGACCGGCAGTGATCGACGAGGGGAGCGGGGAGTGAACCCTCCGATGGGAATCGACGTACTCCTCGCCTCCGCTTCACCACAGAGGAGGGAGATTCTCGACCGGCTCGGGATCGAGTTCTCGGTGGTCGAACCGGAGGTCGAGGAAATGACCCACGGCGAGCCAGAGGAAGTCGTACTGGCCAATGCGATGCTCAAGGCC
>JAUMBO010000125.1:0-5150 GCA_032119635.1 Solirubrobacterales bacterium | reverse complement strand
ACGGGGTTTCGGTTCCGGGGCGGGAAGATCGAAACGAACATGAATCGTTCCAGGGAAAACCAGCTTCCTCTTTCGACCAGGCGTCGGATCCGGGCCTCGGCGCTCGCGATCGGCTTCCTGCTGACCGCCCTCGTGAGCGGCGGAACGGCCTCGGCGACCGTGACGATCCCGGCCGACCCCAACCCCCCGGTTGACCCCGACACTCCGATCGCCGGTTCGAAGCGCACGCAGGTGAAGCTGATCGCCGCGGGCGAGGTGGAGCGCGGGGTGGCCGAGCGAAACAGCGACAACGTGCCTCGCTACCGGAACGGCAAGGCCGCGCCGTACGGGTTCCAAAGGGGTTCCGGCGGACCGTGGTGTGCCGCATTCGCGACCTGGACGTGGGGCAGGGCTGGCTTCGAAGCTTTCCGTTCGGGGCCCGTGAACAGGAGGGCCCGTCTGCTTCGCACCACCTTCAGCGGCGAGTCGGTCGCCGTCCAGGTGGCCGACCTGAGGGCCTGGGCCAAGAGGACCGGCCGATGGACCGTCTATGCGACCCCCGGCGACCTGGTCGGCTACGGCGACAGGCACGTCGGGATCGTGATGAAGGTCGACCGCAAGAAGCGGGCGATCCTGGCGATCGAGGGCAACCTCTCGGACCGGGTCCGGTGGTTCAAGATCCCGATGACCGAGGTGATCGACTACTTCCGGCCGATCCCGGTCACCGCAGCCGAGCGCTCGACCCGCAGCCTGATGCGCCCCGACGTCGGCTGACCCCTCGCGCCCTATCCCCTGGCCCTAGGCGGCCTGAGCCGTCTCCGTTCCTTCGGCCCTCAGCATGTCGTTCATCTTCATCTGGAAGATGTAGAGGGCGACCGGCGAGATGAAGAACCAGAGGACGAGCCCCAGGCCGGCGTCGAAGCCGTCCCGGCCGAGGCGAATCTGGCTCGCCGCGTTGAGCCGCTTGAACGAGTTATAGATCGAGACGAACGGCGGCACGATGATCAGCACGCCAAAGGTAACCGCGACGAGCGAGATCCCCGGACTGGTTCCGCACTCCTCGGTTCCGGCTCCACGGCCGATGTCCCGGAGCTCTCGGTTGACGAAGAAGTACCAGAACAGGAAATAGATCCCGAGGGTGACCAGGGCGAGGATCACCACCACCAACGGGTTCCTCACCTTCGCGTCCGCCTGGGTACCGGGAATCTGAACCTCTTCTGCCATCTGTATCGCCCCCTCGTTTAGTTGATCGCCTGTGCGACCCTCAGCGCCGCATCTCGTAGCCACCGGCCAGCGCCCGGGTCTTCTCCCAGGCCGCCTCGAAGCGCTCCTCGTCGACCACCGGACCGGTGATCACGCCGCGCACCCAGTCCTGCTGGGCTTCGGTCGCTGAGGCCTTGCCCATCAACTCGGTCGCATAGGCCGAGAAGTCCCGTACGAAGACGTCGAAGATCTGGTCGAGCGTGTCCTCGGGCAGCCCGACCAGCGCCGCCTGCTCACAGATCAGCTGGCCGTAGGGGATAAGGGTGAACAGCTCGCCCAGGGTGAGCAGGAAGTCGAGGTCCTTCTGCTGGGCCTCGTCGGGCGGTGCGGTCGACAGCAGCTCTTTGAAGGAGTGGGCGAGTCCGACGAACCGCTCGACGTTCGGTACCCCGAGGAACGGCTCGTAGGCACGCTCCCAGTCGCCGAACCGGATCTTCGAGAGTCCCTTGGTCGGGCCCTGGTCGAACAGGAAAGTGTCGTCACCCGGCTCGAGCATCCGCTCCGGCGGCTCGAGGTCGGTGTCGGGGTCGAACAGGTAGGCGGCCATGAACTTGAGCACCAGGGCCATGTTCACGTGGACGGTCCCCTCGAGCTTCGGCAGCGCCCGGATGTCACGGGCAGCCATCTCGAACCACATGTCCCGCTCGAAGCCCTTGGCCGCGATCACGTCCCAGAGCAGGTCGACCACCCGCTCGCCCTCACTGGTCACCTTCATCTTGGTGATCGGGTCGAACAGCAGGTAGCGGCGATCCTCCGGCGACGCCGAGCGCATGTGGTCGGCCGCCCGGTAGGCGAACAGCTTCATCGCCGCCAGCCGCGCGAAGGCGTCGGTGAATGCCTGTCGGACGTGGGGGAAGTCGGTCACCCTCATCCCGTAGAGCACCCGGTCGTCGGCGTGGGTGATCGCCTCCCAGAAGGCGTGCTCACAGATCCCGATCGAGCCGAACCCGAGGTTGAACTTGCCGATGTTGACCGTGTTGAGCGCCGCGTCGAAGGCGGCAGGACCGGTGTGGAGCACGTCCTCCTCGGACACCTCGTACCCGTTCAGCCGGAACTGGGAGACGTAGTTCTGGGAGTTGACCACGTTGCGGATCAGCTCGTACTCGTCCCGCTTCGGATCGGCGGCGAAGAAGACGTAGCCCTCCGGCCCCTCGATGCCCTCGATCCGGCCGAAGACCGAGACGATCCCGGCCTCGTTGCCGTTGCCGATGTAGTACTTCTCGCCCGAGGCGGTCCAGCCCGAGCCATCGGCGTTCGGCGTCAGGACCATGTCGGTCGAGTAGATGTCGGCCCCGTGCTCTCGCTCGGACAGCCCGAAGGCGAAGATCGCTCCCTCGCCCAGGAGCCGCGCAGCCTTCTCCCTGGCGGCCTCGTTCTCCGACATGAACAGTGGGCCCAGGCCCAGGATCGTCACCTGCCACGTGTACCAGTAGGCGAGTCCGTAGAAGGCCGTTATCTCGTTGAAGGCGCAGATCCTCGCCGTGTCCCAACGGCGAGCCGGGTCTCCCCCACCATCGCGCTCAGGGGTAAGGAAGGCCTCGAAGATCCCCAGTTCCGCCTGGGCATCGATGAAGTCCCGGTACCAGACGTGGTCGCGGTCGGCGTCCTTCAGCGCCTTCTTGCCCCGCTGCTCGAACCACTCGACGATCCCCCGGAGCCTCTCCCGGTCTTCGGGATCGAGGTGGTCGAGCCGCCACTCGTTCGGGTTGAGGATCAGGCCGTCGCCGGGAGCTCCCGGCCGGACCATCTCCATCGGATCAGCTGTTGCCGCCTGGGTCGGTTCCATTCCGGAATCCTAACCCCGATCGGCCGGGCCGACCGGGTCGACTACCCAGTCGGGGCGGGCGCGAGGGCAAGAAGTGAGGTCAGCAGGAGGGCAGCGGAAGCAGACGCGACGACCGTTCGGTTCGGTCCCGAGAATCCACTGCCAAATTTGTCTCGAGATTTCTTGATTCCGGATCCCCCTGTGATCTGCCCGCGAAAGCAAAATCTCTGATGGACTAAACCAGAAGTCGAAGATATTCGTATGACCAGGCACCGCCAAATGTCGATTGGGAGAGAGGTACTCGCTGCCCGATTTCACTCAGCTCGAGCGAGGAATTCTCCAACGCGAGTTTTTCTCAGCGCCCCTTCGTTATCGTCGCCTCGCTCGCGCACTCCACTAACGGGGTGAGGGGGGAGCCGACCCGAAAGATGAAGATGAAAGAAGACAACGAAACAGCCGCCAACGGCAACCTCCTTTCCGAGGCCAAGCGGGGGGCGATGATCGACATCGCCATCGGCCTGATCGCCGAGGGGGGACTGGGAGGCCTTACCTTCCGGAGCCTCGCGGTCGCGGCCGGCACCTCGACTGCCCCGTTCACGACCGAGTTCGGAAGCCGCGAGGTGATGCTCGAGGAAATCCTCAAGGAGGTCTGGCGGCGCCTCGGGATTCAGGAGGGGGAACTCGATACGGATGATCCGCTGGAGGCACTGCGGGTGGTCCTGAGGCGGGCGACGCCGGTAGAGGATCCGGTCAGCCCCGAGCTTTCGGCCTGGCTCGACCTCTACGTCGAGGCAACCCATAACGAGGCGCTCAAGGCTGCGCTGATCGAAGTCGAAGCGGAGGGCTACCCCGGCTACATCGACCTGATCGAGAAGGCCCAGGCTAAGGGCCAGATCCCGAAGTCCCATGACCCGGCCGACCTACTCACCGGAATCTGGGCTCTCGGCGACGGGCTCCTGCTCGGGTACGTGCTCTACCCGGACTACTTCACTGCCGAGCGGACCGACCGGATTTGGGAGCAGGGATTCCGGGCATTGGTCGCCGGACAGGGTTCGTAGGCAGTCGGTTCGGTCGGGACTCGCCCGGAGCGGTTGGCGTAGTCTGGGCGTCGAATCCGCTTCGATTCCCGGGGCGCGGTCGCGACTGAAGGAGGCATGCCGAGTGAAGCTCTACGTATGTTGGGGGTCCTGGACCCGGAAGATCGGAACCCACGCCCACCCTTGCGGTGAGGCCGACAAGGCACTCAGGGAGGCCGGATACGACCCCGAGGTGGTCAAGGTCTACGGCTTCGGGCCGCTGCCGATGTTCCTCCAGCCGAAACGCAAGAAGGTCAAGGAGCTGACGGGACAGACATGGGTGCCCGTCCTCGAGATGGACGACGGCTCGACGATCTCGGGCTCGAAGGAGATCATCGAGTGGGCGCGCCAGAACCCATTCGACCCGGCCGCGGCCACGGCCGGCTGACCGACCAGACGTGCCCGTCCCGGCACTTCCGAGCCTCCGCCAGCCAAAAGCAGTCCAGGCGGTCCGCTTCGCCCGCTCCCAGAAGCGGTTCTTCGAGAGTGCGGCCCACCTCGGGGACGCCTTCCAGGTCAACTTCCAGCGTCGTCGCTGGAACGTCGTCACCCATCCCGACGCGGTCAAGAAGGTATTCACCGCCTCTCCCCAGGTGCTTCACGCCGGCAAGGGGAACGACATCCTCGCCACCGCCCTTGGGGAACACTCGGTCCTGATCCTCGACGAGGACGAGCACATGCGCCACCGCAAGCTCCTCCTCCCTTCCTTTCACGGTGAACGGTTGGCCGCCCAGGCCGAGACGATCCAGCGGATCGCCGAGCGGGAAGTCGAGCGGATGCCGCGGGACGGCAGCTTCTCGATGCGCGACCACAGCCAGGCGATCGCGCTGGAGGTGATCCTCGAGATCGTGCTCGGGACCGAGTCCACCGGCTCCGAACACGATGAGCTGGCCGGACACGCGACCCGAACCCTGGAATGGATAAGCAGGCCGTTCAGGCTCCTCCCTCCCGGCCTGCTCGGGCCCCGACACCCGATCGTCCGGAGGATGTACCGGCCGGTACTCGACCCGCTGGATGAGTCGCTCTACCGCCTGATCGCCGAGCGAAGGCGACAACCGGACCTCGAG
>JAUMBO010000124.1:0-2191 GCA_032119635.1 Solirubrobacterales bacterium | reverse complement strand
CCACAGGTGGCAAGATTGGACCGCCCCCGTAGCTCAGCTGGTTAGAGCTGCAGGCTTTTAACCTGTGAGTCGTCGGTTCGAATCCGACCGGGGGCATACTTCACGGGCAAGCATCGCGAAGGGACCGGGAGGACGAGGTGGAGATCGAGGAGCCAATCGAGGAAGTGGTGAATGGCGAAAGCCATTGGTTCTGCTGCCGGCTGTTCCAGAGCGCGAAGGAGGCCGAGTCGACCTGGCGCAAGGTCTCCGAGGCGACCTCCGAGACCTGGCTGACCTGCATGTGGGCCCCGGAGCCGGAGCTGGGCGATCGGTGGGGCGTGATCCTCTTCGGTACCGACCGAGACGAAATGCTCGAACACCTCGACCTGCTCGCCGCCCGTGGCATCCCCTACCGGTCCGACCACCTGGCCGACGCGGTCCACCACCGGGCCCGGATGCTTAAGGCGAAGGAGATGGGCCGGAAGTACACCGCCAGACCGGACGACCTCTCCTCGCTGCCGGCCGACCGGCTGAAATAGCCGGGCCTCAGAGCTCGGGCAGGCCCTCGTCCGGGGTCGATGCCTCGGAGTAGAGCCGGCGCGGTATCCGGCCCGCCTCCCTGGCAGCCCGTCCGGCCTCGACCGCGGACCGCATCGCCCGGGCCATCAGTGCCGGATCGGCCGCTCTCGAGACGGCCGAAGCGAGCAGCACGGCGTCGGCCCCGAGCTCCATCGCGAGCGTCGCGTCCGAGGCCGTCCCGATCCCGGCATCGAGGATCACCGGCACCCCTGCCCGCTCGACGATGATCGAGAGGTTGTACGGATTTCGGATCCCGGCCCCCGATCCGATCGGGGCCCCGAGCGGCATCACGGCCGCACACCCGACCGCCTCGAGTCTCGAGGCGAGCACCGGGTCATCCGAGGTGTAGGGAAGGACGGTGAAGCCGTCGGCGACCAGCTGCTCGGCTGCCTCGAGGAGCTCCGGACCATCAGGCAGGAGGGTCCGGTCGTCGCCGATAACCTCGAGCTTGACCCAGTCGGTGCCGAAGGCCTCCCGGGCCAGCTTCGCGGTGGTCACCGCATCCCGGGCCGTGTAACAGCCGGCCGTATTGGGCAGGACGAACAGCCCGAGTCGTCCCAGAACCTCGAGCACCGAACCCCGGGCTTCCGGGTCGACCCGTCGGAGGGCGACGGTCGCGATTTCGGTCCCGGAGGCTTCGAGTGCTGCCTCCATCGCCCCCAGGGAACGGAACCCGCCGGTCCCGACCAGGAGGCGCGAGGTCCATGTTCGGCCGCCCAGCCCCCACTCGGCCGAACCGCCCTGGATCGCCATCACCACTTCGATCCGCGCCCCGTCGGCCGGCACGATGGTCCCGTCCCACTCCGAGCGAGGCACCACCTCCCCGTCGAGAGCGACCGCGAGGCCCCGGGCTTCGGGATCGGCTCCGGTCAGGGCGACCAGGTCGGCCAATGTGGAGCCCGCGGGCACCTCGCGTCGCTCGCCGTTCAGGACCACCTCCATCTCAGGCACTCTCCGCCGTGACCTGGAACCGGGCCGGGTCGGCGGCCTCCATCCCCGGGGCGAGATCGAGCTCCTCGCCGATCATGACGGTAACCGCACGACCGGTCAGGGGGGCGAGCAGGATGCCGTTTCGGTAGTGGCCCCCTGCCATGAGCAGGCCGGGGGTAGAGGTACGACCGATAACCGGCAGGTTGTCGGGAGTGCCGGGACGGAATCCGACCAGGGCGCCGGTGAAGGAGGACTCGGCCAGGTCGGGCAGGACCCGGTAGGCCTCCCGGAGCAGCTCGAAGACCCCGCCGAAGGTCACCTCCCGGTCCCAGCCCCGCTCTTCGACCGTCGCCCCGACGACGATCCGGCCGTCGGGCCTGGGCACCACGTATACCCGCTCGGTCACCACCGGGCGCAGGCAGGCCGGTTCACCCTCGGGAGCCCGAAGCTCGACCACCTGGCCCTTTACCGGCCTTACCGGGGGCCGCTCTTCCGGCTCGAGCCACTCGAGCCTCCCGGTCTCGGCCCCGGTCGCGACGACCACGCTCCCGGCCGCCAACGGGCCGAGTTCCGTCTCGACTCCGCCGACCCGCCCGGCCTCCCTGACCAGGCCGGTAACCACGACTCCCCGAACTACCGTGGCCCCGTGCCTCTCCGCATCGGCCTCTAGGGCCTGGGCCAGGAGCCGTGGGTCGACCGAACC
>JAUMBO010000123.1:0-3485 GCA_032119635.1 Solirubrobacterales bacterium | reverse complement strand
ACAGGCTAGCCGGGCGGCGGCGGCAGCTCCAGACCGAGGCTTTCCAGCAAGGCCCGCAGGGACGATTCGAGGTCTTCGACCGAGCCGTCGTTGACGATCACGTGGTCTGCCCTGGCGGCCTTCTCGGCCTGGGAGAGCTGACGGGCCTCCCGGCCCTCGAGGCCGGCCTGGTCCCTGGCCCCGGCACGCTCCTGCCTCACCGCCTCGTCGGCGACCACTGCGACCGTGGTGTCGAACCGGTCGTGAAAGGTCCCCTCGAACAGGAGGGGAACCTCGATCACGGCGACGCCGCTCCCGACGGCCTCGACCCACGATGCGATCTCCTGCCTGACCAGTGGGTGGATCACCGACTCGAGCCACTCGAGCTCGGCCCGGTCCGAGAAGACCCTGCGGCCTACCGCTTCGCGATCGACCCGGCCATCGGTCAGAACCTCCTGACCCCATCGGGCCTGGATCTCCGAGAACATCGGCTCGCGATCGAGCAGGTCGTGGGCCAGCTGGTCGGACGAGACCGTGGCGGCACCGATCCTGGCGAAAGCGGCGAGCGCCTCCGACTTCCCGGCGGCGACGCCGCCGGTCAGCCCGATGGTGAAGAGGGCGCCTCCGTTCAGGCTTCGTCTCCGGAGGGCTCGGGCGATTCCTCCGGCGCTTCACCGACCTCGTCGGAGAATTCCTCGCCGGTCCCTGCCGGGTCGACTTCCTCGACGGCAGCCTCCTCGTCGGCCACGACGGCCTCCTCGGCCTCTACGACCCCGTCGGCAGCCTCGACGTCCTCGTCGATCCCGGCTGCCTCCTCTTCGGCGGCCTGCTCCGCCTCCCCGGAAGCATCCCCGGTGGAGTCCGCCGGTCCCGGTTCTTCGACCGAGGCGGCCTCGAGCTCTGCGCCCAGATCCTTGAGCGGCATGTTCTGCTCTTCGACACGCTTGATGCTGAGCGAAACCCGACGGCGCTCCTCGTCGATCTCGAGGATCTTGACGTTGATCGTCTGGTCCACGTCGACCACCTCGCGGGGGTTCTCGACGTGGCGGTCGGCCAGCTCGGAGATGTGGACGAGCCCCTCGACCCCGTCCAGGACTTCGACGAATGCGCCGAAGTCGACCAGTTTGGTGACCTTGCCCTCGAGCACGTTGCCCGGGCCGTAGGTCGAGACGAACCTCTCCCAGGGGTCGTCCTGGGTCTGCTTGAGCCCCAGCGAGATCCGCTGGCGTTCGAGATCGATGTCGAGGACCTTGACCTTGACCTCATCACCGATCGAGACGACCTCTGAAGGATTGGTCACGTGGCTCCATGAAAGCTCTGAGATGTGGATCAGGCCGTCGATCCCGTCGAGGTCGACGAAGGCTCCGAAGTCGACGATGTTCGAGATCCGGCCGACGACCACCTGACCCTTCTCGAGTCGGCCGAGGATCTGGCTTCGGGCCTCCTCCTGCTCCTCCTGGAGCACGGCCTTGCGTGAGAGGACGACGTTGTTCCGGTTGCGGTTGATCTCGATCACCTTGCACTCGAGCGTCTGGCCGGTGAACTCGTCGAGGCTCTGGACGCGACGGATGTCGACCAGCGACGCCGGCAGGAAGCCCCTGATCCCGAGGTCGATTATGAGACCGCCCTTGACGACCTCGATCACCTTGCCCTCGACCGGCTCGCCGGTCTCGGCCGCAGCCTCGATCTTGCGCCATGCCTTCTCGAAGCGGGCCCGCTTCTTGGAAAGGATCAGCCTGCCCTCGGAGTCCTCCTTGCTGACCACCAGGGCCTCGAGCTCCTCGCCGAGGTCGACCTCTCCCGCCGGGTCGACCGACTTGCGTATCGAGAGCTCGTTGGCCGGAATCACGCCTTCCGACTTGAAGCCGATGTCGAGCAGGACCTCGTCGCGATCGATCCGGACGACCCTGCCGGTCACCACGTCGCCCTCCTCGAAGGTGATCATGGTCGCGGCGTAGTCGGGAATCCTCCTGCCGTCGACCTCGACCATCAGGCCACCGCTCCCCTCGACTGGCGATCCGGCGGGCGCAGTAAGGACGTTTGAATCGGTATCGGACACGACCGCGGATAATGGCAGAGAAAGACCTTTGCCGCGCTCGGGGGCGCGATGTGGCAGCTTTTTCGACCGAGATGCCAGTTCGAAGCACCACACGAGGCGATCAGAAGACCGACCTGGGCGGCGAGTATGACCTCGTCATCTGCGGGGCGAGCTTCGGCGGACTGGCCGTAGCAGAGCAGGTTTCGGGCCAGGGGGCGCGCGTGCTGATGATCGACCGGTACGAGGTCGGCGAGCGACAGACCTCGGCCTGCGTGATCCCGACCTGCTGGCTCGAAGCCCTGGACCTGCTCGGCGCCGAGGCCCAGAGGTTCGACGAACTCGTCGTCCACACCCCCCAACGGACCATTCGCCTGCCCCTCCCGTGGAGCTTCTCGACCTTCGATTACCCCGCCCTCTGCCACGGAATGTGGGAGCGGTCCGGGGTTCGCTTCGAGACGGCCAAGGTGAACGGCAGGCTCCCCGGCGAGGAGGACGGCCGGATCACCGTGGAGACGGACCGGGGGGTGCTCTCTGCCCCCCTGGTGGTGGACGCGCTCGGCTGGCGGCGGATCCTCGACCCCGAACAGGCCTTCACCCCACCCGGCGCACCGCTCTCCAGGGCTCTGGAAGTCCACCCGGCCGGGTGCTCCCCGGACCTCGAGGTCTGGATCGACCGGGGCTACGTCCCAGCAGGCTACGGGTGGTCGTTCCCGGCCGGGGATGAAATTCGGGTGGGGGTCGGGTCGTTCGACCCCGAGTTCCACGTTAGGCAGCCGACCGAGACACTGGCGCGGGACCTCGACCTCCCGACCGAGGCCTGGCAGGGCAACTGGATCCCGCACCGCCTCAGGGAGGCGACCGCCGACGGGGTCTTCTTCGTCGGGGACTCGGCCGGCCACTGCTACCCGCTCACGGCCGAAGGGATCAGGCCGGCGCTCTACTTCGGACTGGCCCTCGGCTCCCTGTTGGCCGAGGTTCTTGCCGGACGGTCCTCGAGGGAGCAGGCGCTCGCCGAGTACGGCCGTTTCTCCCGCTCCCATGCCCTCAGGTACGACGGGCTGCTGGCCGCCCAGCGAGCCCTGCCGCGGATTCCTCCTCGCTTCCTGCCGGCGGCGTTCGCACCATTGACCCGGGGGCGAACGTCCTCCCGGGCCTTCGGTCGGTCCCTGGATCTAGCCCCGCCGGGATTCGTCCGGGCGATCAGCTCGGCCAGGACGGCCCGTCAGGCCCTCGCCCGGGCCGCCTAGCCCTCGACGAAGTACGAGCCCGAGGTGGCACCGCCCGAGAAGTACCGGGAGGTGACTGTCTTCTTCCGGGTGAAGAACTCGACCGCGTCCGGGCCGTGGGCGTGCAGGTCGCCGAGGAAAGAGGCCTTCCAGCCCGAGAAGGGGAAGAAGGCGACCGGGGCGGCGACCCCGATGTTCACCCCGATCATTCCGACCTCGATGTCGTGGCGAAACTTGCGGAC
>JAUMBO010000122.1:0-1791 GCA_032119635.1 Solirubrobacterales bacterium | reverse complement strand
GCGGGCCCTCTCAGCGGTCGAGTGCTGGGTCTCGGGAATCCGCCGCCAGGACTCCCAGACCAGGGCCGGTGCGCCGAAGTTCGCCTGGGACGCCCGGTTCGGCCTCTGGAAGCTGAACCCGCTCGCCGACTGGACCGAGCGCGACGTCTGGACGCACCTGAACTCTCACCAGATCCCGTACAACCCGCTCCACGACCAGGGCTACCCCTCGATCGGCTGCACCCACTGCACGGTGCCGGTCCATCCGGGTCAGTCGGCCCGGGACGGACGGTGGTTCGGGCTCGGCAAGGTCGAGTGCGGGATCAACTGAAGGACGATTGACGGGAGCGGCCGCCGGGACGGCCGCGTGCTCTACATTGCTCCGGTCCCGGAGGTCGGGGGTGGAGCGGGAAGACGTGACCAGCCGCGAACCGGAAGGAACGAGAGAGAGATGAGCGAGAAGAGACTTCAACTGAGCGAGAGGCAGACGGCCGACTTCGAGATGATTGGCATCGGGGGCTTCGCGCCGCTGACCGGCTTCCAGGGCTCGGAGGACTGGCGGAACGTCTGTGGCCAGATGCGGACGGCAGCGGGCGAGTACTGGCCGATCCCGATCACCCTTGCGACCGACTTCGAGTGCGAGGTGGGCGACGTGGTCGAGCTCTCCTCCGACGAGGGCAAGCCCCTCGGCCGGATCACGGTGAACGAGATCTTCGAGCGCGACGTCGAGGTCGAGGCCGAGCAGGTCTACGGCACGAAGGACGGGGAGCACCCCGGGGTGGCCGCGATCTACGAGGAGGGGAACCGCTGCCTGGCCGGACCGATCGAGGTCGATGCCCTGCCGGACCACGAAGAAGCCTTCATGCGCAGGTACCTGACCCCGGAGGAGTCGAGGAAGGCGTTCGCCGACCGCGGTTGGAAGAAGATCGTCGCCTTCCAGACCAGGAATCCGATCCACCGGGCGCACGAGTACCTGACCAAGGCGGCGCTCGAGACCTGCGACGGGCTATTCATCCACCCGTTGATCGGCAAGACCAAGCCGGGCGACATCCCGGCCGACGTGCGGATGAAGTGCTACGAGGTGCTGATGGAGGACTACTACCCGGAGGACCGGGTGATCCTCGGCGTCAAGCCGGCCAAGATGCATTACGCCGGACCGCGCGAGGCGGTGCTCCACGCAATCATCCGACGGAACTACGGCGCGACCCACTTCATCGTCGGACGCGACCACGCCGGCGCGGGCGACTACTACGGCACCTACGACGCCCAGGAGATCTTCGACGGGATCGACATCGACGAGCTCGGGATCGAGCCGCTGATGTTCGAACACACCTTCTGGTGCAACGAGTGCGAGGGGCTGGCGTCGGGCAAGACCTGCCCGCACGATTCGGAGGCCCACCTCTTCCTCTCCGGGACGAAGGTCCGGGAGATGCTGGGGAACGGCGAGATGCCGCCGCCCGAGTTCTCCCGGCCCGAGGTGGCCCAGATCCTGATCGACGCCTACCGCGAAGAATCGAACGAGAACTGAACAGAAAGGCAGGACGACTGAACATGGCCGAACAACAGGGATACACCCTCTGGTTCACCGGGCTCTCGGGGGCCGGCAAGACGACGATCTCCCACATCGTGGCCGAGGAACTGACCAGCCGGGGATCGAAGCTCGAGATCCTCGACGGGGACGTGGTCCGGGAGAACCTCTCGAAGGGTCTCGGATTCTCGAAGGAGGACCGCGACACCAACATCCGGAGGATCGCCTTCGTCGCCGACCTGCTGTCGAGGAACGGAGTGCCGGTGATCACGGCCGCGATCTCG
>JAUMBO010000121.1:0-5406 GCA_032119635.1 Solirubrobacterales bacterium | reverse complement strand
GGATCGCGGCCGCCAGCTCGGCGGTGATCGGCCGGTCTTCCTTCAGCCGGATCCACCCGGACGAATCGGCCCTCGAGCCCGAGGAGAACGGCGGCTCACCGCCACCGAAGATCACGCGGAACCGGGCGAAGACCTCGACCGGGGCCAGCTCGGTGTCGAACTCCTGGCTCTCGTCCGGTGGGGGCACATCGGGCATCTCGGTGTGGTCGAAGGCGATCCCGTCCCGGTCGGAGGAAAAGACGGCCATAGCCTTGGCCTGGACCTGGTCACCCTGGAGCATCCGGGCCGAGATGAAGGAGGTGTTCCTCCCCTCGCGCTCGACCGTCACCTCGACCTCGGCCTCGCCGGTTACGGGCGCCGAGAGGAAGTGGACGGTGAGTGAGCGTGGCGGCTGGTCGGGGCTGCCCTCGCCGGCGATGGTGCTCATCGCATTCAGCATGATCGCCGCCACGTAGCCGCCGTTCGGGCCACCTCCGACCCACCACCGGTCGCTCAGCTCGGCGGTGAAACGTCCCTCGCCCGCGGGCGTGACGGCGATGTCGGTGTCGAAGGAGGTCTCTTCCAAGGGATGGATCCGGCGGGTGAGGGGAGGCGCCGCAGGCTACTCCGAGAACCCGATCCTCCGGTGGAGGCGCCTCATCCAGCCCGGCGCCCACCAGTTCCACCTGCCGAGCATCTCCATCAGGGCCGGCACGAGCAGCGCCCGGATGATCGTCGCGTCGATCAGCACCGCGAGCGCCGTGCCTACGCCCAGCTCCTTGATGAAGACGATCTCGGAGGTGGCGAACGCCCCGATGGCGATCGCAAAGAGGAGCGCGGCGGCGGTGACGATCCGCCCGGTCCGCTGCAGCCCGACCGCGACCGCCTCGTCGTTCGGCAGCCCCTCGTCGCGGGCCTCCTTGATTCGTGAGAGCAGGAAGACGGCGTAGTCGGTCGAGAGCCCGAAGGTGATCGCGAAGATCAGGATCGGGGTCGAGAGGTCGAGCCCGCCGATCGGCTCGAAGTCCAGTACCCCGGAGAGGTTCCCGTCCTGGAAGACGAAGACCAGGATCCCGAAGACCGCGCCCAGGGTGAGGATGTTCATCAGGAGCGACTTGACCGGCAGTACGACGGAGCCGGTCATCAGGAAGAGGATGAGCAGGGTCGCCAGGATCACGATCGCTGCCGCGGTCGGCAGGTGCCGGGTGACGCTGTCCTCGAAGTCGATGTAGCGGGCCGAGTTGCCGGTTACCTCGGCCACGGCCCCGGGGCCGAACTCGATTCCCCGGATGCCCTCGACCGCATCGACCGTCTGGTCGTCCATGTACCCGGCGGTCGAACTCGCCTCCAGCAGGTAGAGCCCGTCGTCGACCCGCTCGGGAGGGGAGACCTCGGCCACCTGGCGCACGTTCCCGACCGTCCCGGCGACCCGGTCGGCCTCTTCCCCGGAGTCGGTCCGGACGGCGACCTGGATCCGTTCGAGGTCGCCGCCGGGGAACTCGGCGTCGACGATGTTCGAGACGACCCGGGCGCTGGTCCCCTCCGGCAGGATGTCGCTGTCCACCGGGGCGAAGGCCATCTTGAGCGCCGGGGTGGCGATGATCAGTAGCCCCAGCACGGCGATCGCCGCCACCGGGAGCGGCCTCGCCATCACGAACCGCGAGAGCCGGTACCAGAACCCCTGGTACTCGCGGTCGGAGTCGGTCGCCTCCCGGCGCCTCAGGAACTTCGGCGAAAGCGCGTTCACCCGCTCGCCCAGCAGGGTGAGGATCGCCGGCAGCACCACCAGGGCCACGACCAGCGAGAGCAGGGAGACGATCATGCCGCCAAGCCCCATCGAATAGAGGAACCGCTGGGGGAAGACGAGCAGCGCCGCCAGCGAAGCGGCGACGGTGATCGCCGAGAAGAGCACCGTCCTGCCGGCCGTGCCGAGGGTCCGCGACATCGCCTCGATTCCCGGCCCGGACCGGGCGATCTCCTCCCGGTAGCGGGAGACGATGAACAGGCTGTAGTCGATTGCGAGGCCGAGCCCCAGCCCGATCGTCAGGTTGAGCGAGAAGACCGAGACCTCGCCCAGCTCGGTTGCGATCCGAAGGGCGAAGAAGGTGCCGACGATCGCGATCGCCCCGACCACCAGCGGCAGCGCGGCTGCGACAAGTCCCCGGAAGAAGACCAGGGAAAGGAGGAAGAGCAGGGGGAAGACCATGATCTCGGCCCGGGTCAGGTCCTTGCTGACCTGCTCGTTCACCTGCTCCTCGGCAATCGAGTCGCCACCGACCAGCACGCCCCGCTCGCCCGCCAGCTCCTCCTGGACCCGGGCCGCCGCCGCCTGGCGCTCGGTGTCGTCGGTCGATTCCAGGGAGAACAGCAGCAGGGTCCGGTCGCCATCCCCCGAGACGAACCCTGGCGACCCGGTTTCGGCGTAGCCGGTCACCTCCTCGATGCCCTCGACATCCCGGACCCGCTCGGCGATCGCCTCGACCTGCCGGCGGTCTGCCTTCGAGCCCTGAACGTCCACCCCGGAGATCAGTACCTGGCCGGTCGCGGCTCTGAAGCCGGCATCCTCGAGCGCCCGCTCGGCCCTGATGCTCTCGGTCGCTGGATCCTCGTCCCCGTACGGACCCATGTACTCGGCCACGTTCCCGCCGAAGAAGGCGGCGATCAGGAAGAAGGCGACCGTCAGGGCGACGATGACCTTTGCGTGGCGGTCCGCCAGACGTGCAAGCGACTCGAACATTGGGGGTCATTCTTCCTGCGTGGCCAGACGGCCGTCGCCTCCCCTGTCGAGGTCCCGTGCCCGCTCGGCCCCTCCCGGAGCCGTGCGCTCCCAGCCCCGACCCTGTCCCGGCCGTATCCTTGCCCTGTGGCAAAGGTGGAGGAAAAGGACGCGGCCCCAGCGGACGGGGAGATCGTTGTGATGAAGTTCGGCGGTACCTCGGTCGCCGGACCGGAGGAGCTGAAGCGGGCAGCTGCCAGGATCGTCGCCGCCAGGGAGAAGGGGAGCAAGGTGGTCGCCGTGCTCTCGGCCCGCGGCAAGACGACCGATGAGCTGGTCGAGGCGGCCTACGAGGTATCCGACCGCCCCGATCCCCGCGAGATGGACATGCTGCTCTCGACCGGCGAGCGGGTCTCCTGTGCGCTCTGTGCGATGGCGATCCACGACCTCGGCCACCAGGCGATCTCGCTGACCGGCTCCCAGGCCGGGATCGTGACCGACTCCTCCCACACCAAGGCACGGATCATGGAGGTCCGGGCCGACCGGATCCGGGACGCCCTCGGCGACGAGCGGATCGTCCTGGTCGCCGGCTTCCAGGGGGTCTCGACCGACAGCAAGGACGTGACGACCCTCGGCCGGGGCGGCTCGGATACGACCGCGGTCGCGATCGCGGCTGCCCTCGGTGCTTCCGTCTGCGAGATCTACACCGACGTATCGGGGGTGTTCAGCGCTGACCCCCGGATAGTCCCCGATGCCCGCAAGCTCCCGGTCGTCTCCTACGAGGAGATGCTCGAGATGTCTGCCTCGGGGGCCAAGGTCCTCCAGCTCCGGGCGGTCGAGTACGCCCGGAACAACGGCGTCCCGATCCACTGCCGGAGCAGCTTCGAGGACGGTACCGGTACCCTCGTCCTGCCCGAGAGCGAGACCATGGAACGCCCACTCGTTACAGCCGTGACCCACTCGACCGATGAGGCCCGGGTGACCGTGGTCGGAGTCCGGGACGAGCCCGGAATTGCCGGCCGGATCTTCGGGGCCCTTGCCGGGGCCAACGTGAACGTCGACGTGATCATCCAGAACGAGCCCCTGGCCGAGGACACCGGGGCCGACCTCTCGTTCACGGTCGATCGCGACGACCTCCAGACCGCGGTGGACGTGATCGGGGGCCTGGGCGAGATCTCGAACGGCGTCAGGACCGACGAGCAGATCGGCAAGGTCTCGATCGTCGGGGCCGGGATGCGGAGCCATCCCGGCGTCGCGGCCCGGGTCTTCGAGGTGATGGGCGAACGCGGAATCAACATCGAGATGATCTCGACCTCACCGATCAAGATCTCCTGCGTGATCCAGGCCGACCGGGTACCCGACGCCGTCGCCGGGCTCCACTCCGCCTTCGATCTGGGCGACGAGGCGACCTTCCCCGAAGACCCGACCGGCGAGCACCGCCCGACCGTCCGCCCGTGAGCGGGCAGGGCGGAGGTTCGGAGGGCCTCGTCGTCGGGGTCCTCGGGGCGACCGGTGCGGTCGGCTCCGTGGTCCTGGACCTGCTCGAGGAGCGCGACTTCCCGGCCCGGGAGATCGTCCCCTTCGCCTCGGAGCGCTCGCGGGGCAAGTCGGTCACGCTCTCCAACTCGATGGCCCAGATCCGGGTCCCCGACGAGGAGACGATCCAGGGGGTCGACCTCGTGATTTCCTCGGCCGGGGGCTCGGTAAGCGAGGAATGGGCGCCCCGCTTCGTCGAGGCCGGGGCCGTGGTGGTCGACAACACGAGCTTCTGGCGGATGCACGAGGACGTGCCACTCGTCGTCCCCGAGGTCAACAGCGACGCGATCGCTGGTCACAAGGGGATCATCGCCAACCCGAACTGCACGACGGCCGTGATGCTGATGGCTCTCGCCCCGATCCACCGGGAGGCCGGCCTCGCGCGCGTCGTCCTCTCCTCCTACCAGGCCGTCTCCGGGACGGGATTGAAGGCCGTGGCCGAGCTCGAGGCCCAGTCAGAGGCGATCCTCGCCGGGGAGAAGGTTCTCGAGCCGGACGTCTACCCCCACCGGATCGCCTTCAACGTGGTCCCCCAGGTCGAGGTTTTCAGGGAAGGCGACGACTACACGACCGAGGAGCGAAAGGTGATGGCCGAGACCCGGAAGATCCTCGACCTGGGCAACGAGGTCGCGATCTCGGCGACCTGCGTCCGGGTACCGGTGATCACCGGCCATTCCGAGTCGATCAACGTCGAGACCACGGAAGACCTCTCCCCGGACGACTGCCGGGAGCTACTCGCCGCGTCCCCCGGGGTCCGGGTGGTCGACGACCCGGCCGCGGCCCTCTACCCGACCGCGACCGACGCCGCCGGAGAGGACGACGTGCTGGTCGGCCGGATCCGCCGGGACCCGGACCGGCCCCGGACGCTCAACCTCTGGGTGGCCGGCGACAACCTGCGAAAGGGCGCGGCGCTGAACGCGGTCCAGATCGCCGAGCTGCTGGTGGAACGGGGGATGATCGGCCGGTAGGCCCCGCCCTCAGGCCGGACGTTCCTCCAGGGCCCGCCCGAGCTGCTCGACGGTCACCACCCCGGTCAGCCGGCCGGTGTGGTCCGTCACCATCATCGCGCCGAACTTCCTCAGGTCGGGGTTGCCGAGCAGGCTGTCGAGCGGGGCGTCCCAGAGCACGTGATAGCCGGTCGTGTCCTCGTTGACCAGCTCGGCGACCGCGGTTGC
>JAUMBO010000120.1:0-9580 GCA_032119635.1 Solirubrobacterales bacterium | reverse complement strand
TCGGCCCTTCGACGCCGAGCTCCCGGAGCGCCGCCCGGACGAAGGTCGACTTGCCCGCGCCCACCTCACCGATCACCAGAATCAGGTCACCCGGAAGGAGCGCCCGGGCGTACCCGGATGCGATTCGTGCGGTCTCCTCCTCGTCGACCGAGTCGAACAGCTCGCCCGGAGTGGGACCGTTCACCTCTCCTCCGGTCCGGGAGGGGGTTCGCGAAGGAGGGCCGAAAGGGCGGCCACGTCCTCACGGAACTGATCGGCGACTCCGGTCGAGCGGAGCGCAGCCGCGGGATGGAACATCGGGAAGAGCCTCACCCACTGGTTTCCGAGCCTGCGGACAACGGGACGGCCGTGGAGCTTCGTGATTCCGTCCGCCTCGCCGCTCAGCAGGCGGGTCGCGAAGTTGCCCAGGGTGGCGACGACCCTCGGCTCGATCAGCTCGACCTGCTCGAACAGCCAGGGCTGGCAGGTCTCGATCTCCGAGGCCAGGGGATCCCGGTTCCCGGGCGGTCGGCACTTCAGGGTGTTGGCGATGAAGACCTCCTCGCGCCCGATGCCGACCTCGTTCAGGGCCTGGGACAGGAATGCCCCGGAGCGACCGACGAACGGCAGGCCCTGGCGATCCTCCTCGACACCCGGCGCCTCGCCGACGAACATCAGGTCGGCATCGGCATCACCGGCACCGAAGACGACCTGGGTGCGGGACTCGCTGAGCGCACACCTTTCGCATTGCCTGGCCTCGTGAAGGACCGAGACGAGCCGTTCACGCCTTGCTGTCGGTCCGAGCGCCACCACGCAACCCTATAATCGGGAGACCAGCCGATCACCGGACCTGCAGGCCACCGAACGGCCGTGGGATCCGGATCGAGAGGCCGGGAAGGAAACGGTAACTGGACCGTCTGGTATCGCCGAGAGGGAACTGGAACGGAATTTGGAAGAGCCGAAGCAGAGTGGGCCGCGTGGCGGCACGATCGTCATCGGGACGGGACGACTCGGGGGCTCCATCCATAGTGCGCTCGCCGGTCGGGGGGAGACTGTTGGTGCCGTCGGCCGGGGGTTCGATCCCGAGCTGCTCGAGGGAAAGCTCGTCCTGATCTGCGTGCCCGACGACGAGATTCCCGCGGTGGTCGACCGGATTGCCTCGGGCACAAACGTTCCGGGGGCCGTCGGCCACACCAGCGGCGCGACGGGGCTCGAGGTACTGGGACCACTCACGGTCGCCGACGGGACCTTCTCGCTACACCCCCTGCAGACCGTCCCCGATTCCCAGACAGACCTGACCGGGTCGCCCGCGGCCGTCGCGGGCTCGGACGACCGGGCGGTGATGCTCTCGAGGGAACTGGCCGGCAAGCTCGGGATGGTCCCATTCGAGGTCGCCGACGAGGTCCGGGCGCTCTACCACGCCGCCGCCAGCGTGGCCTCCAACTACCTGGTCACCCTCGAGCAGGAGGCGGCCGAGCTGCTGTCGAGGGCCGGGGTCGAAGAACCCCGCCGGATGCTCGCACCCCTGGTGCGCAGGAGTCTCGAGAACTGGGTCGAGCGTGGCCCGGAGGCCTTGACCGGCCCGGTCGCCCGGGACGACCGCGAAACCGTCGAAAGCCACCGCGAGGCGATCGCCCTGCACGCCCCTGAGCTTCTCGAGCTCTACGACCTGATGGCCAGCCGGACCGAGCTCCTGGCCCGCGGCAAGGTCTCGGGATGAACGTAGGGACGGAAACGCTCCGGCTGGTCCGGTCGGTCGCCGACATGGAAGAGGGCCGGGAAGACCTCCGGCGATCGGGGGCGACGGTCGGATTCGTCCCGACCATGGGCTTCCTGCATGAAGGTCACGCGACGCTCCTTCGCCGGGCCCGTTCCGAAAGCGACTTCGTGGTGCTCAGCATCTTCGTGAACCCGAAGCAGTTCGACCGGGGTTCCGATCTCGAGCTGTACCCCCGTGACGAAGAACGTGACCTGGCCGTGGCCCGGACCGAGGGCACGGACCTGGTCTTCCTCCCGGAGGCCGGGGACCTCTACCCGGAGGGATTTGCGACCTCGGTCGAGGTCTCGGGGCTGACCGACGTTCTCTGCGGAAGCGAGGCATCGCGAGGTGCCGGGCACTTTCGCGGAGTGACGACGGTGGTCTCGCTGCTGCTCAACCTGATCGATCCGGATGTCGCCTACTTCGGCCAGAAGGACGCCCAGCAGGCCGCCGTCGTCTCGCGGATGGCCTCCGACCTCCGATTCCGGTCCAGGATCTCGGTGGTACCGACCGTGCGCGAAGCCGACGGCCTCGCGCTCAGCTCACGAAACTCGCGACTCAATGACGAGGGTCGCCTCCGGGCAAGGCTCGTTCCGGCATCGCTGGAGCGGGCAAGGGAGGTCGCCCTCGGCGAAGGGGTTCCGGCAGGGATCGAAGCCGGCCTGGCCGTTCTACGGGAGGGAGGGCTCGAGCCCGAATACTTCGAGGCCCGAAACATCGAGGACCTCACGGAGGTGACCGAGGCCGGGAAGGGGAACTGGATGTTCGCCGTTGCGGTCGAGGTGGATGGCGTCAGGTTGATCGACAACCTGCCGGTGAATGCCGGCGGAGAAGAGGAGGCAGCATGAGCAGCGGCGCGGGTAACGCTTCCGGACCGGTCGACGGTCCGCCGCCCCGGCGGGTGACCATCCAGGACCTTGCCGCGATGAAGAAGGCCGGTGAGCCGATCGTGATGGTCACGGCCTACGACTTCCCGACCGCACAGATCGCCGACGAGGCCGGCGTGGACGTCGTCCTGGTCGGAGACTCGGCGGCCAACTGCGTGCTCGGTTACGACAGCACGGTGCCGATCGGGATGGACGAGATGCTGGTCCTGACGAAGGCCGTTCGGCGGGGACTCCGGCGCCCCCTGATGGTCGGTGACCTGCCCTACGGCTCGTACGAGGCCTCGAACGAGCTGGCGATCGCGAGTGCCCAACGGATGATCAAGGAGGCAGGCTGCGACGCGGTCAAGCTCGAGGGCGGCGGCCAGTCGGCCGAACGGGCAAGGGCCCTGGTTGCAGCCGGAATCCCGGTGATGGGCCACGTCGGTCTGACCCCCCAGACCGCCGGCTCGATCGGCGGACTGAAGGCCCAGGGCCGGGATGCCGAGGGAGCACTGCGGGTGGCCCGGGACGCCGAGGCCCTGCAGCTCGCGGGCTGCTTCTCGATCGTCTTCGAAGCCGTTCCGCAGGCGATCGCCGAGCTGATCACGGCCCGGCTGTCCGTGCCCTCGATCGGGATCGGGGCCGGCAACGCGACCTCGGGCCAGGTCCTGGTCATCCATGACCTCGCCGGACTGAGCACCGGACCGATGGCCCGTTTCGTGAAGCGGTTCGGGGAGACGCGCCGGGAGCTATTGGCCAGCGTCGAGGCCTACGCGACGGAGGTCAGGAATCGCTCGTTCCCCGCCGCCGAGAACGTGTATAGCGTCGACCCGGCCGAACTGGAGGCCTTCCGGCAGCGACTCGAGGAGGGAGACCTCGACTCGAGCTATTCCTGGGACTGGGAACCCCTCGGCTGAGCCGAGCCGGGTACGAACTCGATCTCCCTGATCACCTTCGCCGGGGCGCCGGCGGCGACCACCCCGGGCGGAAGGTCGCGAGTCACGACCGAGTTGGAACCGATGACGCAGCGCTCGCCGATCGTCACCCCCCCGGTGACCACGGAGTGGACTCCGAACCAGCAGTTCGAACCGATCGTGACCGCCCCTTCGGCCACGAAGCCCTGCCAGGTGACCGGAAGGTCCGGATCGTCGTAGCGATGACTTGCATCGCCGATGAAGCAGCCGTTGGCAAACATCACGTGGTCGCCGATCGTTACCTCCTCCTGGGCGGCGATCATCGTCTCCCGGTTGAGGAAGCAACCCTCACCGATCCGGACTCGCCCGCCGGAGGCAATCGTGATCCAGCAGCCCGGCTCGAACAGGGTCCCCTGGCCGACCTCGAGGCGGCCGTCCCGCAGCGCCTCCAGAACCTCGCCCTCGATCGGGTGGCGCACGTAGGCACCGCGTCGGGCCATTTCGCGATTGATCGCCCAGCGTGCCACGGGACCACTGTTTCGTTCGTACCAGCGCCGCTTCCGCCACCAGTTGAACCATCCAGTCTGATCGGTCACGCCCTGACTCTGCCAGAGCCGGCCGGCCCTCGTCCATTCGACCACGAGCCGGGAGACCATGAGGGGGTGACCGCCGGAGCCGACCCAGAGCGCCCGTAACCTCGGCCTGCTACATTGGCATCATGTCCTATCGGGATTTAGGCTTTTTAGGTTCCGGCCGTTCGGTCATCGGGTTCCCAAACCCGGTCAACGAGAAGGCGGCCAGGGTGGTCGCCGGGTGCGTGGTGCTGATTTCGCTCATCGCCCTGGTCACCGGCTGGTACTTCCTCCTCCCCGTGCTGGCGGTCGGGTTCTGGCTTAGGGTCGCCACCGGGCCGAGTCTCAGCCCGCTCGGGCAGCTGGCGACGAAGGTGGTCGCTCCCCTCCTCGGCCCCCCCAGGGAGGTTGCCGGTCCGCCCAAGCGGTTCGCCCAGACGATCGGCGCCGTGCTCACCACGGTCGGCTCGCTGCTCTTCTTCGTCTTTGGGATCTCTGTCGCCGCTCCCGTGGTCCTCGCGATCATGGCCGTCTTCGCGACGCTCGAATCGGCCTTCGGCGTCTGCGTCGGCTGCCACATCTTCAACCTGCTGATGAGGCTCGGGGTGATCCCGGCCGAAGTCTGCGAGGCCTGTAACGACCTCTCGCTCCGACGGGCCTGAGTCCCGGGCTTCAGGCCGCGACGAGCAGCCGCTCGCGGGCCTCTTCCAGGAAGGCCCCGGTATGCGAGCCCGGACTGCCGGCGACCTCTTCGGGCGTTCCGGTCGCGACGACCTGTCCTCCCCCGTCGCCGCCTTCGGGCCCGAGGTCGATCAGCCAATCGGCGGCCCGGATCACGTCGAGGTTGTGCTCGATCACGACGACCGAGTTGCCGGCGTCGACCAGACGGCCGAGGACCTCGAGGAGCCTACGGACGTCGGCGAAGTGCAGGCCGGTAGTCGGCTCGTCGAGGATGTAGAGGGTATTGCCCGTTGCGACCCGGGAAAGTTCGGAGGCGAGCTTGATCCGCTGGGCCTCGCCTCCGGAGAGGGTGGGCGCCGGCTGGCCGAGACGGACGTAGCCCAGACCGACATCGTCGAGCGTCTTGAGCCGGCGGGCGATCTTCGGGATCGGCTCGAAGAAGTCCACGGCCTCCTCGACCGACATGTCGAGAACGTCGGCGATGCTCTTGCCCTTGAACCGGACCTCGAGCGTCTCCCGGTTGTAGCGCTGGCCATGGCACTGTTCGCACGGCACGTAGACGTCGGGCAGGAAGTGCATTTCGATCTTGATCTGGCCGTCCCCCCGGCAGACCTCGCACCTTCCTCCCTTTACGTTGAAAGAGAAGCGCCCCGGCTTGTAGCCACGGGCCCGTGCTTCCTGGGTCTGGGCGAAGAGCTGGCGTATGTGGTCGAAGACGCCGGTGTAGGTCGCGGGGTTGGAGCGGGGCGTCCGGCCGATCGGTGACTGATCGATGTTGATCACCTTGTCGATCTGGTCGAGTCCCTCGATCCGGTCGTGGGCACCGGGCCTCATCCGGGCGCCATGCAGCCGGTTGGCGGCCGACGGGTAGAGCGTCTCGTTGACCAGGGTCGACTTGCCCGAGCCAGAGACGCCGGTGACGCAGGTCATCACGCCAAGAGGGAAAGCGACATCGATTCCATCGAGATTGTGCTGGCGGGCACCCTTGACGACGAGCTCACCGCTCGCTTCCCGTCTGGCGGCAGGTACCTCGATTTCCTCCTTTCCAGCGAGGAAGCGCCCGGTCAGGGAATCGGCCGTCCGGGCCACCTGGGCCGGGGTCCCGGCAGCAACCACGTGCCCACCGTGCTCGCCGGCCCCGGGGCCGAGGTCGACCAGATGGTCGGCAGCCCTCATCGTGCCCTCGTCGTGCTCGACGACGATCACCGTGTTGCCGAGGTCGCGCAACCGTTCGAGGGTCGCGATCAGCTTCTCGTTGTCGCGCTGATGGAGCCCGATCGAAGGTTCGTCGAGCACGTACATAACGCCGACCAGGCTGGAGCCGATCTGGGTGGCCAGCCTGATGCGCTGGGCCTCGCCTCCAGAGAGCGAACGGGCCGAGCGGGCCAGGGTCAGGTAACCGATTCCGACGTTGTTGAGGAAGGAGAGTCGCTCGCCGATCTCCTTGACGATCAGCCTCGCGATCGCCGTCTCGGTCTGGTCGAGCTCGAGATTCCCGATCCACCGCTCGGCCTCGGACGCCGGGAGATCGGTGAACTCGCGGATCGAGAGTCCGCCGACGGTCACCGCCAGGGTCTCGGGCCGGAGGCGGGCCCCGTCGCACTCCGTGCAGGGCTGCTCGGCCATATAGCCCTCGATCCGCTCGCGGGTCTTTTCGGAGTCGGACTCGGCATAGCGCCGTTCGAGGTTGTTGACGATGCCCTCGAACTTGACCGAATAGCTCCGCCTCCGGCCGGCCCTCGGTTTGGTCTGGATCGTGTGCTTCTCGGTGCCAGTTCCGTAGAGGAAGACCTTCTGGTCGGCGGCGCTCAACTCCTGCCAGGGGATGTCGACATCGATGCCGCGTCCGCGGGCGACCGCCTTGATCAGGCGGCGCCAGTAACCGGCGAACCCCTTGTTCCAGGGCTGGAGGGCCCCCTCGGCCAGTGAGAGGGTCGGATCCGGGACGACCAGTTCGGGGTCGATCACCTTCCTGAAGCCGAGCCCGGTGCAGGCTGGGCATGCCCCGTGAGGCGCGTTGAAGGAGAAGATCCGTGGCTCGAGCTCCGGCATCGAGGTGCCGCACTTCAGGCAGGCGAAGTTCTCCGAGAAGACCATCTCCTCGCCGTCGACCACCTTGACCTGGACCAGTCCGTCGGCGATCGAGGCCGCGGCTTCGACCGACTCCGAGAGTCGCCTCCGGAGGTCCGTCTTCATCACCAGCCTGTCGACGACCAGCGAGATGTCGTGCTTGTACTTCTTGTCGAGGGCGATCTCTTCCTCGAGCATCCGCATCTCGCCGTCGACCTCGACCCGGAGGTAGCCGTCGGTCCGGAACTGCTCGAACAACTTGCCGTACTCGCCCTTCCGGCCCCGGACGACGGGCGCCATGACGACGAACTTCGTCCCCTCGTCCAGGGTCATCAGCCGGTCGGTGATCTGCTCCTGGGTCTGGCCGGTGATCTCCTCGCCGCACTCGGGGCAGTGGGGCTTGCCGATCCGGGCCCAGAGCAGGCGGAGGTAGTCGTATATCTCGGTTACCGTGCCGACCGTCGAACGGGGATTGCGGGAGGTCGTCTTCTGGTCGATCGAGATCGCCGGCGAGAGTCCCTCGATCGAGTCGACGTCGGGCTTCTCCATCAGCCCGAGAAACTGACGGGCGTAGGCCGAGAGGGACTCGACGTACCGCCTCTGCCCCTCGGCGTAGATCGTGTCGAAGGCGAGGCTCGACTTGCCGGACCCGGAGAGGCCGGTCACCACGATCAGGGAATCGCGCGGCATGTCGAGATCAATGCCCTTGAGGTTGTGTTCACGGGCACCCTTGATCGCGATCGTCTCGGAGCGGCTCACCGATCCATTCTATGGGCCGCCGCCACGGGCGAAACGCCCTCCGGCGCGAGCCTCAGCCGGTGCGAGCGATCACTTCGTCCACCAGTCCGGCCGAGTCCGGGATGCCGTACTCGTCTCCGATCCGGGCAATCACCTGGTCCCGTCCCTCACCGGAGAGGATCAACTCGGTGGCGACCAGCCGGGCCGCAACGAGCTCTTCCTCCGTCGGGGATGGCGCGGTTGGGGGATCGGACGGGTCGGCAGCCGGCTCCTCCTCCTGACCGTCCGCCAGCTCGGCCACCGAAGGCTCCCCGGACTCCCTGACGGCATCGAGCTCGACCTCCAGCGCCCTGACCCTCGCCTGGAGGGCGGAGAGCTGGGCCGCGACGGCCTCGAGATGGGCAACGACCGACCTCTTCTCGAACCCTTCGCCGGCCTGCGGAAAATCGGCCCGCACCACGTCGTTCGGCTCCATGCGGTCAGGATAGGGGAGCCGGAACCTCCGGCACCTGGTTTCAGCGACCCGCAACAGGGGCAGTCCGGTGCTGTTAACTCAACAGGGTGTTCCGTCCGCCCCCCCACTTCGCATGCATCTCCGCCATGGCGGCCCTGCTCATTGCCGCGCTCGGCCCCGGCGTCGCGCCCGCGCCGGCTCAAGCGGCGACCATCTGGGTCGATCCGGGCGAAGGAAGCGACGGGGCAACGGGCTCGAAGGCAAGGCCGCTTCGCAGCATCTCCGAGGCCTGGCGACGACTCCCGGCCCGAGCCGCGGAACCGATGCGGATCGAACTCCGGGCGGGCGACTACCGCCGCGGCCTGTCACCCGTCTACTGGGAAGGGCGATCGGGCTCCGCCCGCAACCCGATCGTGATCCGGTCCTTCGACGGCCGGGGCCGGGCCGTACTGCCGGCAGTCAACCTGTTCGAGGTAGCCCACCTCGAGTTCCGGGGAACACGCTTCATCGACGGGGGCGACGTCGTCCACTGCGAGCGATGCCGGCACTTCACCCTGAGGAAGGTGATTGCTACCGGCCAGGGCGCACAGGAAACCGTGAAGGTGAACCAGAGCAGCGACATCCGGATCCTCGGCAGCCGGATCGAGGGGGCCGGAGACAACGCAATCGACTTCGTCGCGGTCCAGCGCGGCAGGATCCGCCGGAACGTGATTCGCAAGGCCGGGGACTGGTGCGCCTACACGAAGGGGGGCTCGACCGACGTCGTGGTCACCGGCAATCTCTTCTCGATCTGTGGAACCGGTGGGTTCAGCGCAGGGCAGGGAACGGGATTCCAGTTCATGACTTCACCGTGGATCCAGTACGAGGCGAACGGCATCGTGGTCCGGAACAACACGGTGACCGAGACCGAGGGGGCGGCATTCGGGGTACAGGGCGGCCTCAACGTGCTGATTGCCGACAATGTCGCCCGGCGCGTCGGCCGGCGCTCCCACCTGCTCGAAGCGGTCTACGGCCTCCGCTCCTGCGACGGCAGCCCCGGAGATCCGGGTCGGGAGAGGTGCCAGTCGTACCTCGACGCCGGCGGCTGGGGGACGACCGTGGTCGACGACGGAAGCAACGCCGTGAGGATCGGGAATCGCCACGTCTACTTCAGTGGCAACGTGATCCTCAATCCGGGTCGCTACCGGTCGCAGTGGCAGCAGCTGCAGGTCTTCGGCCCGATCGGACCCCAGCCCGGCAGCAACGTTCCGAATGACGCGGCAGGCGATTCCGACCTCCGGTTCATCCGGAACGTGGTCTGGAATGGCGGTCCGTCGATGCCGCTGGGGATCGGGGAGGAAGGCTGCAGACCTTCCAACCCGACCTGCAGTCCGGCGCTGGTCGCTTCCGGCAATCGCTTCAACCGGCGACTGCCGACCCTCCAGAGGCTCCGGACGAACGGGGGCCGGTACCGGGCGACCGGCTGGGCCGCAAGATACGCCTCGGGTGCGGTCGATCCGCCACCGGACTGGTCGGGACTCCCGGCCGGATTCTCACCGTGGCGGAGC
>JAUMBO010000119.1:0-21857 GCA_032119635.1 Solirubrobacterales bacterium | reverse complement strand
CCGGACCAGGCCGAAGCGGCCCGCAGCGCAGTCACGGCCGAGGGGGTGGAGATCCTCGCGGTCCCGATCGACGATTCCTGGCTGAGGGACTCCGGCCCGATCTTCGTGGTCGACGGGGAAGGCGGCCGGGCCGGGGTCGACTTCCGGTTCAACGGCTGGGGCGAGGCCTTCACGCCGTATGTCGACGATGACGCGGTCTCGGCCCGGATCCTCGATCACCTCGGAATCGAGCGGATCCCGAGCGAGATGGTCCTCGAGGGCGGCTCGATCACGGTCGACGGGGCTGGACGACTGGCGACCACCGAGCAGTGCCTGCTTGCCCCGACCCGTAACCCGGGGATCGACCGCCAGGAGATAGAGGCCGAGCTCTGCGAAAAGCTGGGCGTCGATCAGGTGATCTGGCTGGGCGAGGGCCTGGTCGAGGACCACGATACGGACGGCCATGTCGACAACGTCTGCGCCTTCATCGGGCCGGGCCGGGTGGTGGTCCAGACGGTCGGCGAGGAGGGCGACCCCGACCATGCCGCCCTGAGCGAGAACGTCGCCCGGCTGGAGGCGGCCGGGGTCGAGGTCGAGGCGCTCGACCTCCTGCCCCGGATCGAGCGCGACGGTGAGGCCGTCGTCGTCCCGTACATGAACTTCTACCTGGCCAACGGGGCCGCGATCGTCCCGGTCGGTGGGTACGACCCGGACATGGACTCCGAGGCGCTGGAACGGCTCGGCAGACTGCTGCCGGGCCGCGAGATCGTCGGCATCGACGGCCGGACCCTCGCCCTGGGCGGAGGCGGCATCCACTGCATAACTCAGCAGGTCCCGGCCGCCGGCAGGACTTCCTCGTGAGCGAGGTCGGCTACGAGCTGGTCGACGTGACCGGCATGGTTCCCGATTCGCCGGCCCGTACCCGCGACGCCGACCGGCCCCCGTTCAGGATCGGGGCTGTCCAGAAGGCCTGGGATCCCGATCCGGGCGCCCACCGGACCGGACTGGCCGAGGGGGTAGCGCTCGCCGCCGGGAGGGGCGCTTCCCTGGTCTGCCTCCAGGAGCTCACCCTCTCGCCCTACTTCGCGATTCAGCCCGACGACCGGGAGTCCGGGGAGAGGTACGTCGAGGACCTGCCGGGAGGCCCGACCACGGAGTTCGCGACTGAGGCTGCGAAGGAGAACGGGGTCTTCGTCCACGCCTCGCTCTACGAACGGGTCGAGGGGGAGGAGCTCGGCTTCAACACCGCGATCTGCGTCTCACCCGAAGGCGAACTGGTCGCCCGGACCCGCAAGCTCCACATCCCGGTAACCGCCGGTTACCACGAGGATCGCTACTTCCGCCCTGGCGACACCGGCTTCCCGGTGGTCGAGCTCGGCCAGGCGAGAGTCGGCTTCCCGACCTGCTGGGACCAGTGGTTCCCGGAGCTCGCCCGGGCCTACTCGCTGGCCGGGGCCGAGGTGATCGTCTACCCGACAGCGATCGGATCGGAGCCCGACCACCCCGGATTCGACACCGAGCCGCTCTGGCGCCAGGTGATCGTCGGTAACGGGATCGCCAACGGGACCTTCATGGTCGCGGTCAACCGGATCGGTTCCGAGGGTCCGATCACCTTCTATGGGTCCTCGTTCGTCTCTGACCCTTACGGTCGCATCCTGGCCGAGGCCCCTCGCGACCGGCCGGCAGTGATCGTCGCCGACCTCGAACTCGATCAGCGCAGGGACTGGCTCGAGCTGTTCCCCTTCCTCGACACCCGCCGGCCCGATACCTACCGATCGCTGATCGAGGGGGAGTGAACTGCTGGCGCCCCCGGCACCGGCTCGGCCCTACCTGCCCGCCTGACGCTCAGCCCACTGCTTGAGGCCGTCGGTCGCGTCGGTGGTCAGCATCTCCTTGACCTTGTCGGCGACCGGACCCTTGACAAGCAGGCCGAGTACGCGACCGGTGTCGGCCTCGAGCCTGTAGACGGCCCTGGTGACCGCGTCGGAGACCTCTTCGAGCAGCCAGGAGCCCTTCATCCACTTGAGGTCGCCCTTCTCCTGCTGCCAGGTCATCGAAGTCTCGGGCTCGTAGGTAAACGAGATCCGCGAGGTGACCTCCCTCACCTTCGCATCGGAGGTGATCTCGACCAGCGTGCCACGCCCTTCTGAGTCCGTCTCGAGGATCCTCGCCCGGACCATCGCCTGCTGCCAGTTCGGCGTGCTTTCAAGGTCGGCGATGATCTCCCAGCAGGCCGAACGGGAGGCCTGGATCTCTATCGATCGTTCCGCAGTAAGGATCCCCATAGCAACCAAAGGGTAACCGGCCGGAGAAGTTCGTGTCATTTCGCACCTGCCCGGGCGGCTCACGGCCGCCGGCGATCGAACCGTATCCTTGACCGGTGACCGCTCAAGGGACAGGATCGGCCGACGGGATGCACCTCGAGGGCATCCACCACATCAGCTGCATCACCGGCGACGCGCCCGGCAACGTCGAGTTCTACGTCGGCCTGCTCGGCATGAGGCTCGTCAAGAAGACGGTCAACCAGGACGATCCGTCCGTCTACCACCTCTTCTACGGCGACGAGCAGGGAAGTCCCGGATTCGACCTGACCTTCTTCGAGTACCCGGGCGCCGCCCCGGGGCTCGCCGGTCCGGGAATGATCCACCGGATCGTCTGGCGGGTCCGATCGGCCGACTCGATCTCCTGGTGGCGCGACCGTCTGGAGGGGGCCGGGGTCGAGACCGGGGGGGCGGGCGACTCGCTCCTCTTCGCCGACCCCGAAGGGCTCTCCCACGAGCTGATCGTCTACGACGGGCCCGACCCCGACCTGATCCCGCTCCACTCCGAGGTTCCTCCCGAGCACGCGATCCGGGGCTTCGACTCGGTCCGGGCCTGGTCGGTCAACGGACCGGCCACGGCCTCGGTGCTGGTCGACGTGCTCGGGTTCGACCTGGCCGGTCCGGACTCCTGGACCACCACCGCCGGTGGGCGGAGCGGCACCTACGTCCTGGACGACCCGCCCGGGCATCACGGCAGGCCCGGCGCCGGCACCGTCCATCACATCGCCTGGGCGACCCGTCTCGACCAGCAGGAGGCCTGGCAGCAGCGGGTCGCCTCCTCGGGACTGTTCGCGACCCCGGTGATCGACCGGTTCTACTTCCAGGCCGTCTACTTCCGTGAGCCCGGCGGGGTTCTGTTCGAGCTGGCCACGATGGGGCCTGGCTTCGCCACCGACGAGGATCCCGAGAGGCTCGGCGAGGGGCTTGCCCTGCCACCCGACTTCGAGGCGATCAGGGACCGGGTCGAGCCCCACCTCACGCCCCTGCCGGACGTGCGGCAGTGGCGGCCCGCCACTTCCTGAGCGGCTCGTAGACTGCCGCCGGTGAGCCGCTACGAACCTCGCGAGATAGAGAGGCGCTGGCAGGAGACCTGGGAGCGCGAGGACTCCTGGAGGGTCGCCGGCCCGGGCGAGGAGGGACACGAGCCGTCCCGTCCCCGGGCCTACGTGCTCGAAATGCTCCCCTACCCCTCCGGCGAGCCCCACGTCGGCCATCTCAAGTGTTACGCGGTCGGCGATGCGATCGCCCACTTCCGGCGCCGGAACGGGTACGAGGTGATGCACCCGATGGGGTACGACTCGTTCGGTCTGCCGGCCGAGAACAACGCGATCAAGACGGGCGAGCCACCGCTCGAGGCGACCACCCGCTCGATCGAGTCGTTCAGCCGCCAGTTCCGGGAGTGGGGGATCTCGATCGACTGGTCGCGCGAGGTGGCGACCCACACGCCCCAGTACTACCGGTGGACCCAGTGGATCTTCCTCCAGCTCCTGGAGGCCGGCCTCGCCTACCGCGACCGGGCCCCGGTCCAGTGGTGTCCGCAGGACGCCACCGTGCTCGCCAACGAGCAGGTGATCGACGGCCGTTGCGAGCGGTGCGGGACCGAGGTCGAGACCCGGAACCTCGAGCAGTGGTTCTTCCGGACCACGGCCCTGGCCGACCGGCTGCTCGAGGATTTCGACCTGCTCGACTCCTGGCCCGAGCACGTGGTCACGATGCAGCGCAACTGGATCGGCCGGTCCGAGGGGGCCGAGGTCACCTTCCGGTGCGAGGAGGCCGACCTCGACTTCCCGGTCTTCACGACCCGGCCGGACACCCTTTTCGGGGCAACCTTCTTCGTCCTTGCGCCCGAGCATCCCGAACTCGAGCGCCTGGTGGCCGGGACCGAAGCCGAGCAGGCCGTGACGGAGTACGTCAACCGTGTTTCGAGGGAAGCACCGGGTGCGCGATCCGACAGCGACCGGCCGAAGACCGGGGTGGCGCTCGGAAAGACGGTCATCAACCCGGTCAACGGCGAGGAGATACCGATGTTCGTCGCCGACTACGTCCTGATGGATTACGGGACGGGAGCGGTGATGGCCGTGCCGGCTCACGACGAGCGTGACTACGAGTTCGCACGGGAGTTCGGGCTTCCGGTCAGTCGGGTGATCGAGGGTGAGGATCCGGAGGCGGAGAGCGACGACCAGGGCCTCCCCTGGACCGGCGACGGACCGATGACCGGCTCGGACCGTTTCGACGGCCAGAACAACCGTGAGGCCTATCCCGAGATAGTCGCCTGGCTCGAGTCCGAGGGCAGGGGAGGCCCGGCCGTCAACTACCGGCTGCGCGACTGGCTGGTCTCACGCCAGCGCTACTGGGGTGCCCCGATCCCGGTCGTCCACTGTGCCGCCTGCGGCATCGTCCCGGTCCCCGAGGACCAGCTGCCGGTCGTACTGCCCGAGATCGAGGACTACGCGCCGAAGGGCAAGAGCCCGCTCGAGGCCGCCACTGCGTGGGTCGAGGTCGCCTGTCCGTCCTGCGGCGGCGACGCCCGTCGGGAGACCGACACGATGGACACCTTCGTCGACTCCTCCTGGTACTTCCTGCGGTACCTCGACCCCGGCAACGAAGCGGCTCCTTTCGACCGGGCGAAGGCCGACGCCTGGATGCCGGTAGACCAGTACATCGGCGGGGTCGAGCACGCGATCCTCCACCTGCTCTACGCGAGGTTCGTGGTCAAGGCCCTGGCCGACCTCGGTCACCTCGAGACGGTCGAGCCGTTCCGCAACCTGTTCACCCAGGGGATGATCACCAGGGACGGGGCGAAGATGTCGAAGTCGAAGGGCAACACCGTAAGCCCGGCCGACTACGTCGAGCGCTTCGGTGCCGACTCGGCCCGGACCTACGTTTGCTTCATGGGCCCGCCCGACCGGGGCGGCGACTGGACCGACGAGGGCGTCGAAGGGGTCAACCGCTTCCTGGCCCGGCTCTGGAGGATCGCCTCCGACCTGGCAAGCGAAGGGCCGGACCCCGGGGCGGCCGAATGTCCCGTCGATCCCGAGGGCCCGGCGCGGGAGCTTGCCGCGAAGGCGATGTGGGCGATCGATAAGGCGACCCGGGACTTCACCCGCGACTTCCAGTTCAACACCGTTATCGCCGCCGTGATGGAGCTGGTCAACGAGGCCTACCGGCTGCGCGATGAACTCGAGGCGGACGGGCCGGGACGTGACGTCCTCCGGTTCGCTGTGGCGACTGCCGCCTCGCTGATCCAGCCCTTCGCTCCGCACCTCGCGGCCGAGGTCTGGGAGATGCTGGTCGGGGGTTGGATCTGGGAGGTGCCCTGGCCGGAGGCCGATCCGGCCCTGCTGAGCTCGGAGACGGTCGAGATCGTCGTCCAGGTGAACGGCAAGGTCAGGGACCGGATCGAGGTGGCCGAAGGGGCCCCCGAGGACGAGGTTCTCACCCTGGCAAGGGGGGCCGAGAATGCGGCCCGTCACCTCGATGGGGGCGAGGTGGTCAAGGAAGTGTTCGTCCCGGGGCGCCTGGTCAACTTCGTCGTTCGCGACTCCTAGGGGCAGGCCGCCGGGCGTTCCGACCCGGTAATGAATCTTCACGCTTTTCACCCGCAGGTGAGCGACGACCGGAGATCTTCCGGCCATGTTCGAACTCCCGACCTTGGACCGGAGCAAGATGCTCACCTACGCGCTGGTCGGGGCGGTCGTCCTGGTGGTCGGCTTCGTGCTGCTGAGGAGTGAGGACGGGAGCGGCGAGGTCCTGCGGGCCGCACCCGGCCCGTCCGGACCGAGGATCCGGAGCGCTCCCCTGACGGTCGACGTCTCGGGGGCGGTCTCGAGGCCGGGGGTCTACACCCTTCCCCGGGGGAGCCGGGTGATCGATGCGATCCAGAAAGCGGGTGGGGCAACCCCGGGCGGAAACCCCGGAGCGATAAACCGGGCGGCCCTGTTGACCGACGGGCAACAGGTCGTGGTGCCGAACCGTGGTCTTGCGACCGTCGGGGCCCCGGGAGGAGCCGGAGAGGGTCCGGTCAGTCTCGGCACGGCGACCGAGGCCGACCTCGAGCAGATCGACGGGATCGGACCCGTGACCGCAGGCCGGATAATCGAGTTCCGTGATTCGCGGGGCGGCATCTCCTCGATCGATGACCTCGACCAGATCAGCGGCATCGGTCCGGTGACGATGGAGTCGCTCCGCTCGGCCCTCCAGCCCTGAGTCTTCCTTTTCTCCGGCCGCCACCGTCGTTCGTCGAGTGGCGGACGGTCGCCCTCGTCGGGCTCTCGGTCGGGTTGGCCGGCTCACCCTCGATCGGGAGTTCTGTCTCGCCGACCGTCGGGCTCATGCTGATCGTCTCGGTCCTGGTCCTGCTCGCCGGCTCCCGCGGTCCTGTGCCGTTCGTCCTGATCGCCGTCTCGGCCGTCGTGGCCGGGCTCGCGATCGGGGCCTGGCGAACCGAGGCGATCGGGTCGGAGGCTCTCGAGGCGAAGGCCGGCTCCAGGGTCGCGCTCTCCGGGTTCCTGCTCGAGGCACCGAGAAGCACATCGACCGGGTGGAAGGCAGCAATCGAGACCGGGGAGGGACGGATCCTGGTCGAGTCGGGCGGCCTTCGGCCATCCGGCCCTGGGCCGGGGGACGGGGTGGAGGTCGCCGGTGAGGTCGGCCCGGCACCGCCGTGGCTCGGATCGGGACTTCGGGCCCGCGGCATCGAACTCGCCCTAGCTGCGGACCGGGTCCGGTTCACCGGGGCCCGGCGCGGTGGAGCGGAGGGGCTGGTCGACTCGGTTCGCGGGCGGGCTGAAAGGGCTCTCGGTTTCGGGATCGCCGCGCCCGAGGCCGCGCTCGCCCGGGGGTTCGTCCTCGGCCAGGACCAGGCGATCGCTCCCGAGGTCAGGGACCGGTTCAGGGACTCGGGGTTGGCTCACCTGCTGGCGGTCAGCGGCCAGAACGTGATGCTGCTCCTGATACTCGCCTGGGTCCTGCTCGCTGCCTTCGGCCTGCCGCTCCGGCTCAGGTACCCGCTCCTCTGTGCACTGGTCTGCCTCTACGTTCCGTTGGCCGGGGGCGGGCCGTCGATCCAGCGGGCCGGGGTGATGGGCCTGGCCGGACTGGCGGCCGCCTCGGCCGGCCGGCCGCTGGACCGGGTCTTTCCGGTGGCTTTGGCGGCGGCGCTCACCCTCGGGCTGAATCCCTACTCCGCCGGGGAGCCCGGCTGGCAGCTCAGTTTCGCGGCCGTCCTCGGCATCGTGGTGCTGGCTCGCCCACTGGCCGACCGGGTCGGCCCGGCGCTCGGCGGCGAGCCGGACGGATTCCGGGCAGCGGTGGCGACCGGGGTGGCGGTCACGGTCGCCGCCTCGCTCGCGACCCTCCCCCTGATCGGACTCCACTTCGGCAGGCTTCCGCTGGGCACGGTGGCCGCGAACACTCTCGCCCTGCCGGCGGTCGCCCCCTCGATGTGGCTCGGGATGGTCTCGGCGACCATCGGCCAGCTGACTCCCTGGCTGGCACTGCCCTTCAACCTCGTGAATGCCGTCCTGCTCGCCTGGATCGACGGTATCGCCGAGCTGCTCGGGGGGCCGGATCAGGTCCTCGACACCGGCACGGGTCCGGTCGTCTTCCTCGCCATTGCGGCCGCGGCCTCGGCGCTTGCTGTCCTGCTGGTCCGTCGCCCGGGATTCGCCGCCCTTGCGATCGCCCTTTCTCTGCTCCTGCCACTCGCCGGCCTGGTCACCGACTCCGGTGAGACACTGCCCGACTTGCCGGAAGGCGGTCTCGCCATCGATGTGCTCGACGTCGGCCAGGGGGACGCGATCCTGGTCCGACACCCGGACGGCGATCCCGTCCTGGTCGACACCGGTCCGCCAGGAGGGGGCGTGGTCGACGCGGTACTCGGCTCGGGAGAGGATCGACTGGGAGGCCTCGTCCTCACTCACCTCGACCGGGACCATGTCGGCGAGTTCGACCGGGTGATCACCCGGTTCGAGGCGGGGTCGGTGATGGTCGACCGGATCACCCGGGAGATGCGTGACCTCGCAGGCTCGGTCGGCGCGCCGGTCCGCAAGATCGGGCTCGGGGACACCTTCCGGCTCGGCCGGGCCGAGGTCGAGGTGCTCTGGCCCCCGGCATCGACCGACGGGGGTGCGGCGGGAGACCGGAACGCCCGGTCGATCGTCCTGATGGTCCGCTTCGCCGGTCGACGGATCCTCCTGACCGGCGATGCCGAAGCCGAGCTGGTGCCGCTCGATCCCGGTCCGGTCGACATCCTCAAGGTGGCCCACCACGGGAGCGAGGACCAGGGGCTCCCCGACCTGCTCGCCGGTGCGATGCCGGCTCTCGCGCTCGTCTCGGCCGGAGCCGGGAATCCCTATGGCCATCCCGTCGATTCGACCCTCACGGCCCTGGAGGGATCGGGCTCGGAGGTCTACCGGACCGACCGGCAGGGGACGGTTTCGGTCCTGCTCTGGCCCTCCGGCAGGGTCGAGGTCGAGACGGCGCGGTAGCGCAGGGCACCGGCCGCCGCCCGAACGGCGACAATGAAGAAGTGGCGGACGAGATGAAACCTGCCTACCTGATCACCGGTAACGATGCTGCCAAGGTCGACCTCGCCAGGTCGAGACTGAGGGACCGGGCCCTCGCCGAAGGCGGTGACGCGGCGATCGAGGTCTTCGAGGCCGCCGAGGGGAGGGGCAGTCCCGATGCGGAGGGCCTGGTCATGGCACTCGGGGCGATGAGTCTCGTGCCGGGACGCCGGTATCTGCTGGCCGACGGGATCGAGAAGTGGGGCAAGCGCCAGGCGGAGCTGGTCGCCGGGGCGATCGCCACGATCGACGAAGCGACCTGCCTCGTGCTGATCAGCCGGGGGAAGGTCCCGGCCGGAATCGAGAAGGCCGTCAAGTCGGTCGGCGGCGAAGCTCGCTCCTTCGACGCCCCGAGCGGAAGGAACCTCCCGCCTTACCTGGTCGAGGAGGCAACTCGCCGCGGCTTCGAGCTCGACCCGGAGGCCGCCCGCTTCCTCGTCGCACACCTGGGCGAATCCCCGACCCGGCTCGGAAACGAGCTGGACCGGCTCTCAGTCTGGGCCGGTGAGGGCGGCAGGGTCGAGGTCGAGGATCTCGAGGATATGGTCGCCGACCTGACCGAGACGAGCATCTTCTCCCTCGGCGACGCCCTGGTCGCCGGCGACCGCAGGCGCGCCCTTCTGATTTCGTCCAGTCTGCTGGCTCAGGGAAAGGCCGCGACCTCGCTCGTGTACCCGACCGCCACTGCTGTCCGGCGAGCCCACCGGGCCGTCTCGATGCTCGAGGCGGGCCAGCCCCCGAAAGCGGTCGAGCAGGCGATCGACCTGCCGCCCTTCCTGGTCAGGAAGTTGATCGAGGCCGCGCGTGGGGCGTCCCCCGACGCCCTTCGGAGCGCCTCGATAGCGCTGGCCGACCTGGAGCTTTGGACCCGCGGGGGATCCGGGTATCCGAACGAGCTGGCGCTCGAAATGGCCCTGGTCGCAGCCACGGCCGATGCCTGAATCAGGAACCGCGAGGTCTCAGCTGCGGGCCGCTATCCGTGCGGCCCTGGACTTCTTGCGGGCGCCGGTGTTCCGGTGCAGCGCGCCCTTGCTCACGGCCTTGTCGATATTCGAGACGAGCAGCCTGTGCTCTTCGGCGATCCTGGCCGCATCGCCACCCTCCACGGCTTCTTCGAGCCTGCGGAAATGGGTCTTCACACTCGAGGTGAACCGACGATTCTCGGTCCGTTCACGCTCTGTCCGTGCGATCCGCTTCTTCTGTGAGGTGATGTTCGCCATGGCAACTGCCGCCCCGTCGGGTACCGATCCGGACCCGTCGAGGGGACGCGGACTATACCGATAGGAGCAATGACCGGGAAAGGCGAAACGGAAGGGGGCGGGGAGCGCCAGCCCGGGGAGGATCCGCTCGAGGCCTTCGAACGGGCGGCCGAGCGGGCCGAGCGGGCGCTCGACCGGCTGAGCAAGGGGAGCTCCCCTTCTGGCCATCCACCGGCTCCGGGCCCCGACCGGGCCGATTCCGGTTTCTGGACCGCCCGCGGCGAGATCGCCGAGGAGGGGGGAGTCGATTCACCGCTCGTTCCCGAGATCGTCGGCACGGCCCTCGATTCCGGTGGCGACGATGCCGCCGCTATCGACGCCGACCGGCCGCGAGGCGGTCACCTGGTGCGCTCCACGGCCTTCTTCTCGGTAGCCACCGCGGCTTCGAGGGTTGCCGGCCTTGCCCGGGAGATCGTTGCCGCGGCCCTGTTCGGGATCTCGGGCCCGATGTCGGCCTTCACGGTCGCCTTCCAGGTGCCCAACCTGATCCGGGCCCTCTTCGCCGATGCCGCCCTTCAGCCGGCCTTCGTCCCGATCTTCACCGAGCAGCTCGGCCGGGGGAAGGTATTGGAGGCATTCCGGCTCGCTTCGACCCTCCTGCTGCTCGTCGTGATGGTGCTCGGCGCGATCTCGGCCCTGTTCATCCTCGGGGCCGGCCTGATCATGCCGCTCTTCGCCCCCGGCTTCGATCCGTTCGTCGAGGGACTGATGGTCGTCATGTCCCAGATCATGTTTCCGATTCTCGTCCTGCTCGGGGCATCGGGGGTCGTGGTCGGGATCCTCAACAGCTACGACCGGTTCGGCGCCTTCGCGATCTCTCCCCTGTTCTGGAACCTGACGATCATCGCGGTCGTCATCCTCGGTGCCCCGCTGTTCCCGGAGGACAAGCAGATCTACGCCTACGCGGTCGGCGTCGTGGCCGGGACCGTGGTCCAGCTTGCGATCCAGACCTGGGACCTGAAGAACACGCCGTTCCGGATCACCCTCAAGTTCGACTTCCGGGACCCGAAGCTGCGGCGCGTCCTGGTCCTGATGCTTCCGGTCACTCTCAGCCTCGGGCTGGTCAACTTCAACCTCGTCGTCAACAGCTTCTTCGGCAGCCTCGTCAGCGAGCAGGCCCCGGCCGGGATCGACAAGGCATTCCGGATCTACCAGCTACCCCAGGGGATCTTCTCTGTCGCGATCGCCACGGTGATCTTCCCGACCCTCGCCCGGTTCGCAAACAACCGGGACTTCTCCAACCTGAGGAGGACCCTCGGCAAGGGGATGCGCCAGGTCGTCTTCATTCTCCTGCCGGCCACCGCCGCGATCCTCGTGCTCGCCGATCCGATGATCCGGCTGGTCTACCAGCGCGGCGAGTTCGGCCCGGAGCAGACCGTCCTGGTCGGGACGGCGCTCTTCTGGTTCGCCTTCGCCCTGCCGACCAACGGGCTCTACCTGCTTCTCAGCCGGGCCTTCTTCGGACTCCAGCAGCCCTGGATCCCGACTGCGGTCGCCGGCCTGAATCTCGTCGTCACGGCTGGAGCCGCGTGGGCGCTCTACGAGCCGTACGGGGTGGCCGGGATCGTCGCCTCGACGGCCATCGCCACGGCCCTCTCGGTACTTCTCCAGGCGCTCCTGATCAGGCCCCGGATCGGAGGCCTCGAGGCCGGCCCCCTGTTCGGCACCGCGGTCAAGACCGGACTGGCCTCGGTCGTCCTGGCAGTCGTCTGCTGGCAGGTCTGGGAGATCCTCGATCAGCTGATGGGCCGCGGCACGCTCGCCGATGCGCTCGCCCTCGCCGCCGCCCTGGGGCTCGGTGGGCTGGCCTACGTGGCCTCGTGCAGGCTGCTCCGGGTCGGTGAGCTCGATGAGGTGATGGCGGTGTTCAGGAGGACGGCCTGAGCTTCGTCTCATACCTCGGGTCGGTGATCACGCTCGCGGCGGTGGCGGTCGCGACTGGAGCGGTCGGCTGGCTGCTCGCCCGGCGACTCGTTCCGGGCTGGCGGGGGTCACCGCTCGTACTCGCCGCGACCGTCTCCGGACTCGGCTCCCTGGTCGTGCTCTCGATCCTCGTCGGGGTGCCCGCCCTCCTCTCGGCCTGGGTCGTGGCGATCGGCCTGGCCCTGCTGGCCGCCCTCCTGGCCCGGTTCGTGCCGTTGCCCGAGTTCAGGCCGGGCGGAGTCCCCGATCGCGGCCCGACCGCCCCGGACTTTCAGTCGACAGTTGCCGCGCTCACCGTCTCGCTGGCGGCAACGGCCGCCCTGATCGCCACGTGGGAGCGGATCGGCACCGGAATGACCGGTTTCGATTCGACCTGGTACCACGGGCCGATCGCGGCCGAACTGATCCGGACCGGTGAGACCTTCGCCCTCCACTTCACCTCTCCTCAGTTCCTGACCTGGTTCTACCCACATGGATCCGAGCTGATCCATGCAGTCACCGGCTCGGCCTGGGGGGGCGACCTGCCTTCGCTGGTCCTCAATCTCTTCTTCCTGGTCGGCTGTCTGGTCGCGTCCTGGGTCGTGGCGAGACCCTGGGGCGGTTCGGCCGGGCCGGTGTCGGTGGCCGGGGCCGCGGCCGTCCTCGGCTGCTCGTTCGCCTTCACCGACCAGTTCGGAGAGGCCCGGAACGACCTCGCCGGCACCTTCTTCCTGCTCGCCGGGGTGGCCCTCCTGGTCAACCGGAAGGCCACCGCGCCCGGCGCCGCCCGGTTCGCCCTGCTGGTTGGACTGGCCGCCGGACTGGCCGCCGGGACGAAGCTGAACTTCATTCCGGCCGCCCTCGTCCTGGCCATCGCCCCGGCGGTGATCGCCGTCCGGGGAGAGAGGGGAAGGGCCCTTGCCGCAGGGATTGGCGGCGCTGCCATCTCCGGGGGGTTCTGGTACCTCAGGAATCTGATCCAGAGCGGGAATCCCCTTCCATGGTCCGCCGGGGACGGTCCGCTCGGAATCACCCTGCCTGGTCCGGTCCAGGAGACCGGGGGACGGGAGGCCGGCTCGGTGCTCGACTACGCCTTCGACGGCGAGGTGATCACCGGGTGGTTCCTGCCCGACCTGGCCGAGGGCTTCGGTCCGCTCTGGCCCCTGCTCGTGCTCCTCGCCCTGGCCGGGATCGCGGTCGCTCTGGTTCGACCGGTCTCTCCGGCGATCCGGATCGGTGGCCTGATCGCGGCGGCCCTGGTACTCGCCTGGCTGGTAGGTCCGACTTCGGCCTCCGGCCCGGAGGGCGAGCCCCGGGGCTTCCTGTCCGGCCTTCGGTACCTCGTTCCGGGGATCGCGATTTCTCTGGCCCTGCTCGGACCGCTGGTAGCGAGCCGGAACACCCGCCTGGCCTGGGCGGCCCTGGCCCTGCTCGTCGCCATCTCGGTCTCGGGATTCCTCCAGCTCGCATCCTGGGGGAGGGCCGAGCTGGTGGTCCTGGCCCTGGCGATCATTTCGGTGGTGGCCTTCGCGGCGCTTCGGAGGGCCGACCGGCGCCCCGCCCTGCCCCGGGGTGCGGTCACGCTGACCGTCGGCGTTGGGATCCTCGCCATCGTCGGGATCGGCTATGAGGTCGCCTCGAGGTACGACCTCAACCGGTACCGCGATCCGGCCTTCACCGTGCCCGGTCTCGACCGGGCCTTCGCCTGGTCCGGGGGGATCGGAGAGGGAGCGCTGGCGACCAACGCGACCCGGTCCTACCCGTTCCGGGGCGAGGGGCTCGACCGGAGGGTCGATTTTCCGGGTGTCCGAACCGCAGCGGGCGGCCTCCTTCCTGCCGACGGGTGCCGCTCCTTCCGCGAGATCGTCAATCAGGGCCGGTACCGCTACCTGGTGCTCTCGCTCGATCGCGAGGGGAAGGTCCGGAAGTACCCCCGGGAACTCGAGTGGGTCACCGGCGATCCGGCGGCTCGCCTCGTCTTCCGGCAGGCCCCGACCGCGGTATTCGAGCTCGAGGGCCGACTCGATCCCGATGGCTGTCGGTGAGCCGTGCCGCCGCCCCGCCATACTTCCCCTGCTGCCGCGTGACGGACCCACCGGTCGCTTCCGGCCGGGACCCCGACGGCCGCCCCACACGAGCTGAAGAGCAGAACATATGGAACGAATCAGGAACTTCTCGATCATCGCCCACATCGACCACGGCAAGTCGACCCTTGCCGACCGGATCCTCGAGATCACCGGAGCGATCGATCCGAAGAAGATGCGGGCCCAGGTGCTCGACTCGATGGACCTGGAGCGGGAGCGGGGGATCACGATCAAGGCCCAGGCGGTCAGGGTCGATTTCGATTCGGCGAACGGGCAGACCTACCACCTCCACCTGATCGACACGCCCGGGCACGTGGACTTCTCCTACGAGGTCTCGCGCAGTCTTGCCGCCTGCGAGGGGGCGCTGCTGGTGGTCGACGCCGCACAGGGGGTCGAGGCCCAGACCGTGGCCAACACCTACCTGGCGATAGAGAACGGACTCGAACTGATCCCGGTGTTGAACAAGGTCGACCTTCCCGGGGCCGAGCCCGAGCGGGTGGCGGGGGAGGTCGCCGACCTGCTGGGGATCGACCCCGAGGGCATCCTCCGGATCTCGGCGAAGACGGGAGAGGGAGTGCCGGAGGTGCTCGAGGCGATCGTCGACCGGATACCCCCGCCGACCGGAGAGCCCGGGGCCCCGCCCAGGGCCCTGATCTTCGATTCCGAGTTCGACCAGTACCGGGGGGTGATCGCCTACGTCCGGATGGTCGACGGGACCTTCGCCAAGGGGCAGGAGGTGACCGCAATGCAGAACGGCACCGTCGCCGAGCTGGACGACATCGGTTTCTTCCGGCCCGAGATGGCGCCCGACTCTGAGATCGTCACCGGCGAGGTCGGTTACGTGATCACCGGGATCAAGGACGTGGCGAAGCTCCGGGTCGGCGACACCCTGACCGACACCGCCGACCCCGCAGCCGAACCGCTCGAGGGCTACCGCGAGGTCAAACCGATGGTCTTCTGCGGCCTCTTCCCGATCGACACCGAGCGGTACGAGGACCTCCGCGACGCGCTCGACAAGATGGGCCTCAACGATGCCGCACTCTCGTGGGAGCCGGAGACCTCCGATGCCCTCGGCTTCGGCTTCCGATGTGGTTTCCTCGGCCTGCTCCACATGGAGATCGTGCGTGAGCGCCTCGAGCGCGAGTACGGGCTCGAGCTCCTGGCGACCAGCCCGACCGTCCGCTACCTCGTCCACCTGACCGACGGATCGACGGTCGAGGTGAGGAGCCCGACCGAGATGCCGGACCCCGGCCGGATCGACTCGATCGAGGAGCCCTGCATCCGGGCGACGATCATCACCCCGACCGACTTCGTCGGCCCGGTCATGGAGCTCTGCCAGGGCCGGCGGGGTACCCACGTCGACATGGACTACCTGAGCACCAGCCGGGTCCAGATCCGGTACGACCTGCCGCTGGCCGAGATCGTCCTCGACTTCTTCGACCTGCTGAAGTCCTCGACCCGTGGCTACGCCTCGCTCGACTACGAGCCGATCGGGAACCGGGAGTCCGAGCTGGTCAAGGTCGATGTCCTGCTGGCCGGGGAGAAGGTCGACGCTCTCTCGGTGATCGTGCACAAGGACTTCGCCTACAACCAGGGCAAGGAGCTGGTCGAGAGGCTGAGGAAGACGATTCCCCGCCAGCAGTTCGACATCCCGGTCCAGGCCGCGGTAGGGGCCCGGATCCTCGCCCGGGAGACCGTGAAGGCGGTCCGCAAGGACGTCACCGCGAAGCTCTACGGCGGCGATGTGACCCGCAAGCGGAAGCTGCTCGAGAAGCAGAAGAAGGGCAAGAAGCGGATGAAGAACGTCGGCAGGGTCGAGGTGCCCCAGGAGGCCTTCCTCGCGGTGCTCGAGATCGACGACTGAACCCGGGACCGGAGCGGCCGGCCCGGTGCTAGGTTGGCCCGGATGACGATCGACACCGCTGCCGTCGGCAAGACCTTCCCGCCCTTCGAGTACGAGGTCGGACGGGAGAAGATCAGGGAGTACGCGACCGCGCTCGGGTTCGACGACCCGATCCACTTCGATCCCGGGGCGGCCCGCGATGCTGGCTTCAGGGACGTCGTGGCCCCGCCGATGTTCTGCGTCGTCTACTCGGCCGGCGCGGTCGGCCCGGCCCTCTTCGATCCCGAGGTCGGGATGGACTTCGCCCGCATGGTTCATGGCGCCCAGGCCTTCGAATGGGGCGAGCCGGTCTGTTCGGGCGACACGATCACGACCACGGCCACCTGCGCATCGATCGAGGAACGCGACGACAAGGGCTTCTACGTCTTCGAGTCCGTATCGGTGAACGGTGACGGGGCCGAGACCGTCCGGGGTACCTGGACCAACATCGTCAGGGGCGGGTGATGGCGGCCGAGGGCGACCAGATCCCCGAGTTGGCCGTAACACCGGACCGCTACCTGCCGGTCCGCTATGCCGGGGCCTCGGGGGACTTCAACCCGATCCACGTCGACCCCGAGTTCGCCCGCTCGGTCGGTCTGCCCGGGGCGATCCTCCACGGGCTGTACATGATGGGCCTGGTCTCGCGGGCGGCCGGGGCGATCGGTGACGGCGATCCCCGTCGACTGGGCTCGCTCTCGGTCCAGTTCAGGGGGATGGGGTTCCCCGAGGAGGAGATCGTCGTCTCCGGCACCGTCGCGGCGGCCGGGGAAGGACAGCTCGAACTCGACCTCGTCGCCTCCCAGGGCGACCGCGAGGTGATCAGGAACGCCACCGCGACGATCAGGGAGTGAGTCCCCGGGTCGGGCTATCCCGCCCCGGCCGTAGAATCCCGGGGGTGTTGACTTCGCGGCAGGAGACAGTTCTGGGGCTGGTGGTCGAGAGCCACCTCGAGACCGGTCGTCCGGTCGGCTCGAAGGCACTTGCCTCCTCGACCCAGCTCGGCTGCAGCCCCTCGACCATCCGGGCGGAGCTGGCTGCCCTCGAGGAGAAGGGTTACCTCAGTCACCCCCACACCTCGGCCGGCAGGGTTCCGACCGATCGGGGATACCGCCACTACGTCGAACTGCTGGTTCCCGACTCGGCTCCTCGCACTTCCGGCGAGCCCGAGCTCGACCTGACCCGCCTCAGGGCCGAGGCCGACTCGGCGATGCGGGAGGCCACGGCCGCCCTTTCGAGGATGACCGACCTGCTGGCCCTGGTCGTCGCACCGCCGATCGGGACGGCGACGATCCACCGGGTCGAGGCCCTCCTGCTCAGGCCGGACACCGTGATGGTCGTGGTGATCAGCTCGTCCAGCGACGTCACCAAGCGGTCCTTCACCTTTCCCCGGAACCTCGATCCCGGCCTGGTCGAGTGGGCATCGAGCTACCTGAACGAAGTCCTGGTCGGGACCGACGTCGGGGCGCGGCGGATCGCAGCCCTGATCGCCGACCCCTCGCTCGGCCCGGTCGAGTCGGAGTTCCTCGAGGCTCTCGCCCCGGCGGTGTTCGACCTCGAACGGCAGGATGAACCCGAGCTCTACATGGAGGGCGCCGGAAAGCTCCTGGAGTCCGGCCGGGCGGCCGAGCTGCCCGAGGTCGACCGCCTGATGACGGCGCTCGAACAGCGGGCGGCGGTGCTCGGAATGATGCGTTCGGCGATCGACGAGCGGTCGGTTTTCCTCTGGATCGGTGGGGAGAACCCCCGGCCCGAGCTCCGGTCGGTCAGCGTCGTCGGGGCCAACTACGGACTTCCCCACCGGAACCTCGGCTCGGTCGGGGTGGTCGGTCCGACCCGGATGGATTACGAAACGGCGATCGCGGCCGTCCGCGAGGCTTCCCGGGAGCTCTCGCGCTACTTCGAACACGTCTACCGATGACGGTCCGCGACTACTACGAAGTCCTGGGCGTAAACCGGGACGCCTCCGACAGCGAGATAAAGACGGCTTTCCGCCGGATCGCCCGGCAGCTCCACCCGGACGTCAACGACCACGATCCCGACGCCGAGGAGAAGTTCAAGGAGGCGGCCGAGGCCTACGAGGTGCTTTCCGACAGTGAACGCCGAAGCACCTACGACCAGTTCGGACCGGAGGGACTCCGGAGCTCCGGCTTCGACCCCCGCAGCTCCTCGTTCGGATCGATCGAGGACCTGTTCGGCGCCTTCTTCGGCTCGGGATTCGGCTCGCGCGGCCCTGCCCCGGGAGCCGACGTGGCGGTACGGGAGCGGATCGGCTTCGACGAGGTACTGGAAGGGGTCGAACGGGAGGTCGAGTTCGAGGCGGTGGACGTCTGCGAAGCCTGCCGCGGAAACGGTGCCGAGCCGGGCACCCCGATCACCGAGTGTCCGGCCTGCGAGGGAACGGGAGAGCGTCGGACGGTCGCCTCGACTCCGTTCGGCCGGATCGTCAGGGCCTCGCCCTGTCCTGCCTGCGGCGGCGGTGGCAAGTCGGCCGAGTCGCCCTGCCGGGAGTGCTCCGGACTCGGTCGGAGGCATGCCCGCAAGGCCTGGAAGGTCCGGATCCCGGCGGGCATCGAGGACGGCCAGAGCATCCGGGTGGCCGGGGCCGGTCACGCCGGCGAGCCCGGCGCACCGGCCGGGGACCTCTACGTCACGGTCGAGGTGGTCGACGACAGGTTCAGCCGTGACGGTAAGGACCTGGTGTCCCTGACCACGGTCGATGCCACGAGGGCGATGCTCGGGGGGTCGCTCGAGGTGGAGACGATCGATGGCCCGGTCGAGGTGGAGATCGAGGCTGGCACCCAGCCCGGGGAGGAGATCCGGCTTCGGGGCCACGGCCTGCCGGCACTCGGCGAAAGCTCTCGCCGCGGCGATCACCGCGTGATCTTCGACGTACTGATCCCCGCCAGGCTCGACGAGCGCCAGGGCGAGCTCGTGGCCGAGCTCGACGGCTCGATCACCGATCGAAACCGGGAGCGAGCCGGAAGCTCGTTCGTATCCCGCCTCAGGCGAAGGCGACGGGGCCAGGCCTGACTTGGTCCGACTGGCCGTCCGGTGTTCGCCTGAGCAGGCCGAGGTCGTGCTGGCCGAGCTGGCGGTGCTCGCCCCTGGAGGAGTGGAACAGGTGGACGGGGAGGGCTTCGTCGAGTTCGCGATCTACGGGGCCGAAGGCGAGCTGCCTGGGTTCGGGGAGGTCGAGGCCTCGCTCGGCGACTCCCGGGTCACCCTGACCTCCACGGTCGTCGGCGATGACTGGGAGCTCCGGTGGAAGGAGTTTCACCAGCCGGTGACGGTCCACTCGGCGACCGGCGAGTCATCGTTCTGGGTCGGACCGCCCTGGACCGAGAAGCCGGCGGGTCCATCGCTGGTCATCGATCCCGGTATGGCCTTCGGGACGGGAGCGCACCCGACCACTCGCCTCTCGCTCTCGTTCCTGCTCGACCTCGCGGAGCAGGGGGCGGCGAACGGATCGCTTCTCGATCTGGGATCCGGATCCGGTGCGCTTGCGATCGCTGCCGGGATGCTCGGGTTCGGGCCGGTGGTGGCGGCCGACAGCGAACCGGCGGCGGTCGAGGCGACCTCCCTGAACGCGGAGCTCAACGGAGTCCTCCCGGAGGTCGTCAGGCTCGACCTGCGAGTCGACCCGATCCCCGAGGCCCGGACCCTGGTCGCGAACCTGACCGGCCCATTGCTCGAGACCCTGGCCGGTCGTCTGGAAGATGGCAACCTGCCCGCCACGATCGCCTGTTCCGGCTTTCTCGACGCCGAGCGTGACAAGGTCGGGGATCGTTTCGGGCGGCTCGGCTTCCGGGTCGCCGCATCCGCCGGGATCGACGGCTGGGCCGGCCTGCTATTCGAATCATGAGCCAGGAAGAAGACACGACAGGATCACCCCCCGAGGCAAGCCCGATCGGGCTGATCGATTCGGGTGTCGGCGGGTTGACCGTCCTGCATGAATGCCTGGTCTCCTTGCCGGGCGAGGACTTTCTCTACCTGGGCGACAACGGCCACTTTCCCTACGGAACCAAGTCGCAGGACGAACTCATGGACCGGACCGCCGCAGTGACCCGCTTCATGCTCGACCGGGGGGTGCGGCTCCTGGTCGTCGCCTGCAACTCGGCAACGGCCGCAGCGGCCGACTCGATCGTGCGGATCGCCGCCGCCTCCGGAGTCGAGACCGTGACCGTGATCAAGCCCGAGGCCGAGATTGCCGCCTCGATCTCCTCCTCCGGCCGGATAGGCGTACTGGCGACGCCGGCGACGGTTTCAAGCGGGGCCTACAGGGCCGCGCTGGAAGAGCTGGGCCGGGCACTGACGGTGACCGAGGTCGAGGCACCGGACCTCGCCCCGATCATCCAGCGGGGGCACCCCTTCGACGACGAGGTGCTCGAGATGGTTCGAGGCTACTGCCGCCCCCTCCGCGAGGCCGAGGTCGACACCCTGATCCTTGGCTGTACCCACTACCCGCTGGTCGCTCCGATGCTCCAGCGGCTACTCGGGCGTGACGTGAGGCTGGTCTCGGCCGGCCACGCGATCGCGGCCGCCGTCCAGCGGACCCTCGCCCGGACGGGTGCCCTTTCCGACGCCGGCCTCGAAGGCGAGTACTCGTTCCTGGTCACCGGCGACGTCGAATCCTTCGTCGAGGTCGGGAGCCGGTTCCTCCAGCTGCCCCTTCTCGGCAGGGTCGAACAGGTCACGATCCCGTAGGCAGAATCCACCCGGTAGGGGATTCCCTCCCCGGTCGCGGCGGCCGCTACGCTTGTCGGGTGATTGCCGAGCAGGTCAAGATGGACGCCCAGGCGGCCCTCAAGGAGGGTGATCGCCGCAAGGCCACTGCCCTGCGGATGATTCAGGACGTCCTCCAGCAGGAGGTCAAGCTGGGCAAGGGCGACGAGGTCGCGGCCCTTCAGCGCGAGCAGAAGAAGCGGCTCGAGGCGGCCGAGGCCTACGAGCAGGCCGGTCGTGACGAGCAGGCCGGGGACGAGCGCTTCGAGGCCGACCTGATCGGTGCCTATCTGCCGGCCCAGCTCGACGATGAGGAGCTCGCCGAAATGGTCGACCAGGCGATCGCCGAGACCGGGGCCGCGGAGCCGTCGGACATGGGCAAGGTGATGGGTCTGCTCAAGGAAAGGGCGGCCGGCCGGGCCGACGGAAAGAGGCTCAGCACGGCGGTGCGGGAACGGCTTGGCGCGTAGGACCCTGACCCTCGAGAACGAGGTCGCCGCGGAACTCGCCGGCTCCGGTGATTCCGTCCTTCGGGCATTGAGGGAGAAGACGACCAGCCGGGTCCACCTCAGGGGTAACCAGCTCACCCTCGAGGGCGACGAGGCCGAGATGGACGAGGCTGCACGACTGGTCGACGAGATGCTCGACCTGATCCAGGGCGGCCACTCGGTCGAGCCTTCGACCCTCGACTCGGTCGAGAACGCGATCCGTGTCGAGCGAGACCCGGGCGAGGTTCTCGATGACCTCGTCTGGGAACACCGCGGCAAGAAGGTCGTCCCCCGGACCGTCAACCAGAAGGAGTACGTCGACGCGATCCGCAAGGAGACGATCACCTTCGGGATCGGCCCGGCCGGCACCGGAAAGACCTTCCTCGCAGTGGCGATGGCGGCCTCGTCGCTGGTCAGGGGCGACGTCCAGCGAATCATCCTCACCCGACCCGCAGTCGAGGCGGGCGAGAGCCTCGGCTTCCTGCCCGGCGACCTCCAGGCCAAGGTCGATCCTTACCTCAGGCCCCTTTTCGACGCCCTCTACGACATGCTCGACCCGGATCGGGTCAACGCCTTCTTCTCCTCGGGGGTGATCGAGGTCGCGCCGCTCGCGTTCATGCGCGGCCGCACCCTCAACGATGCCTTCATCATCCT
>JAUMBO010000118.1:0-6192 GCA_032119635.1 Solirubrobacterales bacterium | reverse complement strand
CGGTGGCGGTATCGGGAGCAGAGGGAGAAAGCGTCGCCGGGCTGATCGGCTCGGTACCCCTCTTTGCCGACCTCGAACCGGCCGAGATCGAGCGGATCGCCGAGGTGGCTGTGCCCCGTTCGTTCGAGGCCGACAGCACGGTCTTCCGTGAGGGCGACCACTCCGACGCCTGCTACGTGGTTCGTTCGGGACTCTTCCGGGTCACCCGGACCTATCCCGATGGCCGGGCGATCACCCTCGCGACCCTGATCCCGGGGGACTTCTTCGGTGAGCTGGCGATGCTGGACGGGGAGGTCCGGTCGGCCTCGGTCGAGGCGGTGGAAGCCGGCGAGCTGCTCGGCCTGCCGGCCGTCGACATGCTGGCCCTGCTCGAGCGAAACCCCGAGATCACGGTCAAGGTCGCGACTGCCTTGACCCGTCGCCTCAGGGAGGCGAACGAGCGAATCTCCCGCCAGTCCTTCCAGACGGTGCCCTCCCGGGTGGCCGGCGTCCTCTCCCAGCTGGCCGCCGAGGAGATCGGTGACGGAGCCGAGCGCGAGGTGACGATCCGGATGAAGCAGGCCGACCTCGCCCAGCTGGCCGGCACCTCTCGGGAGAGCGTGAGCCGTTTCCTGGCCGACCTGGAGCGGGCCGGGGTGGTCGAGGGGGGTCGTGGCCGGGTGACGATCGTCGACCCTTCCCGCCTGAGGGACTACATTTTCTGATTCCAATGCCCGACGGTCTCTACGCACTCAACTTCTACTCGCCCTTCTTCGCCGACCAGCTGAGGAGGGGCCGGAAGACTGCCACGATCCGGCTGGGCGACAAGCGCGACAAGTACGAGCGCAGTCAGGTCGTCTGGGTCACCGTCGGTTCGCGCCACTCCCGCCGCGAGAAGATCTTCTCGGCCGTGATCGACGAGGTCTCGGTCAAACGGCTCTCCGAGCTCTCCCCTCGCGACATCGAGCGTGACAACCCCGAGTTCCGGCGGGTCGACGAGACCAGGGCCTTCCTCGAACAGATCTACGACCGCCCGATCGAGCCTGACGCGCTCGTCTCGGTCATCCACTTCTCCCAGATCGTCGAGCCCGGCATCGGCGGCGGCTTCGGCTCCGTTCCATCCCCCAACTAGCCGTCTGCCGGGGAAATCCCGCATGGGCTGGATCGAGGGTTCCATCGGGCCCGTCCGGTGGGCCTCTTAGGGTCGCGATGCATTCCCCGGATCGGCTCCATGATCCGGGTAACGGACAGGCAAACCCGAACAAGGGGGAATAGATGGAACAGGAAAGGCTCACCGGCTGGGCCGCGTTCGCAGGAGTGGTGATGCTGGTGATCGGCATCCTCGATGCGATCTACGGACTGGCCGCCCTGCTGAATGACAACGTGATCACCTCTGCCGGGGGTGGCTCCGGAGTGATCATCTGGGACTTCACCACCTGGGGCTGGATACATCTGATCGTCGGAGTGATCCTGATCCTGACCGCTTTCGGCCTGTTCTCGGCCGCCGGCTGGGCGAGGGTCGTGGCGATCGTGGTCTGCGTGATCGGAGCGGTGGTCCAGGTCGGAATGATCACCGCCTTCCCGATCTGGTCGTTCCTGATGATCCTGCTCTACATCGCGGTCATCTACAACCTGACCGCCAAAGGGATGACCACGACCAGTCCCTAGTCGTCCAGGGGCCCTCGGCCTCCTGGAGCGAAGGCTTGAACGCGGCCCCGCCGGAGCACTCCGGCGGGGCCGTTTTCTTTGGCTTGGTATCGGATGGAGGCCTGCCGGCCAACATCTACTAGTCAAAGACTTAGATTCTCGCCTGATCGCTTGAAAAACCCCCGAAAACCTGTATTGTCCCAAGTGGTTGGCACTCACCTATTGGGAGTGCCAGACCGATCACATAGAACCTCGAGCCCCTCCGGCCGCCACGTGCAACGGTGACCTCCGGAGCGGGTGGTGGCCCGGATACGAGGGCCGGCGGTGCGACCGGGAGTCCCCGGTCCGGGCCGGTCGGGGCCGCGGACAGACCGAAAAAAGCGAAGACATCGGAGGTAGGAACGAATGAAGCTGAAGCCCCTCGGGGACAGGCTGATCGTAAGGCCGGTCGAGGAAGAGGAGACCACCGCGAGTGGGATCGTCCTTCCGGAGACGGCGAAGGAGAAGCCACAGAAGGGACAGGTCGTTGCCGTCGGTGACGGTGCGATCGCAGAGGACGGGACCCGTCGGCCGCTCGACGTGAGCGAAGGCGACGAGGTCCTCTACTCCAAGTACGGCGGTACCGACATCACGGTGGACGGCGAGGAACTGCTCGTCCTTCGCGAGTCGGACGTGCTGGCCAGAGTCGAGTAGCAGGACAACCACTTCAAGGAGGTATTTGAAAGATGGCTCATAAAGAGCTGAAGTTCGCAGAAGAGGCGAGGGCATCGCTCCAGGCCGGCGTCGACACGGTTGCCGACGCGGTCAAGGTGACCCTCGGCCCGAAGGGTCGCTACGTCGTTCTCGACAAGAAGTTCGGCGCCCCCACCATCACCAACGACGGCGTCACCATCGCCCGGGAGATCGAAGTCGAGGACGTCTTCGAGAACCAGGGTGCCCAGCTGGTCCGTGAGGTCGCCACGGCGACCAACGACGTGGCCGGTGACGGAACTACCACCGCGACCCTGCTGGCGCAGATCATCGTCAGCCAGGGGCTCAAGAACGTTGCCGCCGGCGCCAACCCACTGGCCTTGAGGCGCGGGATCGAGCACGCGGTCGACACCGTGGTCGAGAACCTTCGCGAGAAGCAGTCGTCGGAGATCTCGGGCAAGGAGCAGATCGCGCGCGTCGCGGCCATCTCGGCTGCCGACGACGAGATCGGCAACGTGATCGCCGACGCGATCGAGAAGGTCGGCAAGGACGGCGTGGTCAACGTCGAGGAAGGGCAGACCTTCGGCATGGAGCTCGACTTCACCGAAGGCATGCAGTTCGACAAGGGCTACATCTCGCCCTACATGGTCACCGACCAGGACCGGATGGAGGCAGTCCTCGATGACCCCTACATCCTGATCGCCAACCAGAAGATCGGCTCGGTTCGTGACGTGCTGCCGATCCTCGAGCAGGTGATGCAGAGCGGCAAGCCGCTGGTGATCATCGCCGAGGACGTCGAGGGGGAATGCCTGGCCACCCTGGTGGTCAACAAGCTCCGGGGCACCTTCACCGGTGTCGCGGTCAAGGCACCCGGGTTCGGCGACCGCCGCAAGCGGATGCTCGAAGACATCGCCATCCTGACCGGTGGCGAGGTGATCACCGAAGAGATGGGGCTGAAGCTGGAGAACACCCAGATCAGCCAGCTCGGTCAGGCCCGTCGCGTGGTCGTCTCCAAGGACACGACCACGATCATCGACGGCGCCGGTGAGGCCGACGCCATCAAGGGGCGGATCAACCAGATCAAGTCCGAGATCGAGAACACCGACTCGGACTTCGACCGGGAGAAGCTCCAGGAGCGCCTGGCCAAGCTGGCCGGAGGCGTCGCCGTGGTCAAGGTCGGCGCAGCCACCGAGACCGAGATGAAGGAGAAGAAGCACCGCGTCGAAGACGCCCTCCAGGCGGCCCGTGCCGCGCTCGAGGAGGGGATCGTCCCCGGCGGCGGTGTCGCACTCCTGAACGCCCAGTCGGCGATCGACCTGGACAAGGTCGAGGACGCCGACGAGCGGACCGGTGCCGCGATCATCCACCGCGCGCTCGAGGAGCCGCTCCGGCAGATCTCGGAGAACGGCGGGCTCGAGGGCTCGGTCGTGGTCAACAAGGTCCGGGACATGAAGGACGGCGAGGGCCTCAACGCGGCCACCGGCGAGTACGGCGACATGGTCAAGGAAGGTGTCCTGGACCCGACCGTCGTGACCCGCTCGGCGCTGCAGAACGCGGCCTCGATCGCCAAGAACATCCTCACGACGGAGGCCATCGTGGCCGAGCCGCCGGAGGAAGGCGGAGGAATGCCGGCGATGCCCGACATGGGCGGTATGGGCGGCATGATGTAAGGACTGGCTCCCTGCGGTGATCCGCAGGCTGGGGCGGCCCATTGACCGGCTCCAGAGCGCACCTCGGGTAGGGCGTCGTAGCGCTGCTACTGCCACCCCACCCGAGGCACACTCTGGATTGGTCCTGGGCCACCCCCGCACTGCGTCTCACCTTGGAAGCCAGTCCCGGAAGACTTCTTGAGTCTTCTTGGATTTAGAAGAGGCCCCGGGGAGACCCGGGGCCTTTTCTTTTTCATCCCAGAGCTTGGTGGGTGACAATCGCTCCGCGCCTCGCCTTTTCAGGCGCGTCGGCGGAGTTGCCCGCTCCCTAGCTGATGGATCCCTCGAGGTTCTTGATCGGGTCGTACCACCCGTTCTCGAGCACCCAGGCCTGAATATCTCGATCCAGACCCAGGACCAGCATCAGGCCGACCAGTACGAAGATGACTCCGACCACCTTGCGAAAGCGTCCCCGGGGGTCGCTCACCCATTTCAGGCGGTCAACGATGGCTCGACCCCCGATGCTGATCAGCAGGAGGATCGCTGAAAGTCCGACCGCATAGGCCACCAGGTATGCAAACCCACGGCCGAAGGATGCCGGCAGGATCACGGCAACGATCAGCGCGTAGGTCGGGCTGCAGCTGTTGAATGCCGGACCGAGCGCTGCCCCGAGCAGGATGTCCTTCTTGACACCGCTCTCCTCCCGGGAGCTCGCCATCAGGTTGCTGGTTCTGCTCTCGAGGCCCGATGACATCGCCAGCCGGTCCCAGAGGGACGGCCAGATGAGCGTGATACCGAGAACCATGACGATCGCGCCCGAGACATAGGACCACACCGCACTGGGGACGCCGAGCAGTGCGGTCGTCGCCTTCAAGAGAAGCGAAAAGATGATGATCGAGACCGCGAGGCTCGAGACGATGATTAGCGGACTACGGAGAGACTGCCGTTCGGAACTGCCGCTGTCGGTCAGGACCGAGCCACCGACGATCACCGGCAGAAGGGGCAGCACGCAGGGTGCGGCTGCGGTTAGGACTCCGGCCAGAAAGGCGACAACGATGAGATCCATTGCCGCCCGCTCTGCCCGTTCAGCTCACTTCAGCAGGGCAGCGGCGACAGAGTCGAAGGTCGGGTCTTCGTAGGCGACGTAGCTCTCGATCTCATCGCCCTTGTCATCGACCTTGACCACAGTCGTCTGAATCGTTACCCCGTACTTCTGACGGAGGTCCTGATTCGAGTCGTAATCCACCTTGAAGACGGTGACCCCTTTCGGCAGCTCGGAGCTCTCGATGTCCGCCTCGAGCTGCTGACACTGCGAGCACCACGGAGCGTGGAAGAAGAGAAGTTTTTCGCCGGGCGTCGAACTGACCAGCTCCGACGAGTAATCGACATAGCCGCCCGCCTCGCCTGCGACTTTCGCGCTGGTTCCAGACTCCCTGCCCTCGCCCGGCTGAGTATCCGTCGACTCCTGAGCCACACCGTCTCCCTGACCGGTCGATGTGGTCTCGCTGTCATTCGACGAACATCCAGCGATAAGGACCGACATGACCGCCAGAGCAAGTGCGGCCGAAGAGAGAGTGGCTTTCTTCCTTCCCATTGTCAGAGGATAGCCGGGCAAAGTCTTCGCCCCGGGGATTCGGGGCTGAGTTAGGCGACAGTGGTTCCGAGCACCTCGGCCATCGGCGCCGGCTCGATGCCGAGTGCCCGGAGGTCGCCTGCTCCCCCGTTGGAGGTCATCGAGACCTGCATCAGCTCGGCCTCCTGCCAGGTCGCGGTTACCCCGGGGCCACCGATCGTCCTGATCGCCTCCAGGCCGAGGCGGGCGAGCGGTATCGGCACCCGGACCAGCGGTCTCGGCCTGGTTGCGAGCGAGGCCAGCAGTTCGGTCAGCCCGGCGTAGGTCAGGGTCTCGGATCCGGCCAGCTCCACCGTTGCGGGGGCTTCCCCGGTATCGAGACATGCGACCACGGCCCGGGCTGCGTCCTTCGACCAGACCGGCTGGAACTCGGCCCCCCCGGAGCCGGCGATCGGAATCACCGGGATGTAGGAGAGCCGCTCGATCAGTGCCATCCAGGGGTCGCTCCGGTCGAAGACGAGCGATGGTCGGAAAACTGTCGTCTGGAGGCTCGACGCGGTTACGGCCGCTTCGCCGGTCCACTTTGACCGCATGAATCTGGTCTTCTGGACCGGTGACGCCCCGAGCGCACTGAAGAACAGGAAACGCTCCGCA
>JAUMBO010000117.1:0-21328 GCA_032119635.1 Solirubrobacterales bacterium | reverse complement strand
GGCGTCCCAGAGCACGTGATAGCCGGTCGTGTCCTCGTTGACCAGCTCGGCGACCGCGGTTGCCTGGCGGGAAACCTCCGGTACCTCGTCGAGTGCGTCGCGGTTGACGATCCCGATGAACCGGCCGTCGTCGCCGGTCACCGGGAACCAGGACCAGCCGTACCGGAGGAAGTACTCGTCGGCTGCCAGCGCGGCCGGAAGGGAGCCCGGGATAGAGACCGGGCTCGGGTCCATGACGTCGCCGATCGTCACCCCTTCGATCCGGTCGATCAGGGGTGACTGGATCGCGGCAGCCCGGGCGGCGCCGACGATCAGGATCCCGATCAGGATGAACCAGATCCCGCTGCCGAAGACCCCGCTGACCAGGAAGACGATCCCCAGCCCGATGAACAGGTAGCCGAAGACCTGCCCGAGGAAGGCCGCGAACCGGGTCGCCGTCCCGCGCTTGCCGGTGATCTTCCAGGCGATTGCCCGGGTTATCCGGCCGCCGTCCATCGGGAAGGCCGGCAGCAGGTTGAAGACCAGGACGATCACGTTGACCGCCGAGAGCCAGCCCAGCATCGCCGCGAAGCCGTCCACCCCCGTTCCCCCACGAAGGATCAGCGCCTCCTGGAAGTTGCCCGACCCGCTGACCGCGATCCCGACCAGGGCGAAGAGGACGGCCAGCACGGCGGTGACGACCGGGCCGGCGACCGCGACCTTGAACTCAGTGCCGGGGCTGTCTGATTCCCGGTCCATCTCGGCGACGCCACCGAAGATCCAGAGCCGGATCGAGGTGATTCCGATCCCGTTCCGAAGCGCCACGATCGCGTGCCCGAATTCGTGAAGGAGGATCGAGCCGAAAAACCCGATCGCGCTTGCGACGGCGAAGAGGAACGGTTCGACCGAGCCGGCCTCGCTGCCCAGTACCGAGCGGTAGGAGTCTCCCAGCCAGAAGATGACCAGGAAGAGCACGATGAACCAGGTCCAGTCGACCGAGACCCGGATTCCCCGGTACCGAAAGAGGGTGAAGGTTCCGCCGCCAGTTGGCATCGGAACCAATGGTAGGTGAGCGCCCGGGCCGACGGGTGTGGCTTGCCGGTCGTATCGTGGGTGGATGGAAGCGGGTGATCGGGTGATCGCTGAGGGAGAGGCGAACGACGGACCGGATCCGGCCCTCAGGCGACGCGGCGCGGGCCGGGCCGGCGACCTGCCCGGGATGCTGCGCGAGCTCGAGGCGATCGAGCGCCCCTCGGCCTCTCCCGGGGAGCTCGAGGCCGCCACCTGGCTTGCCGACCGGCTGCGGGGCGAGGGTGCCGAGGTCGAGATCGAGGTCGAGCGGGTCCATGGCACCTACTGGGTACCGATCGGGGTCGGAGCCGCTGCCGGGGCGATCGGAGGGCTGCTGGCTGCTAACGGTCGCAGGGCGGCCGGTGCCGCTCTGGGCCTGGCCGGCCTGGCGGCGATAGCGACCGACTTCCCGCCCCGGGAGAGACCGCTCCGGAGGATCCTCCCCTCGCGGGACAGCTATAACGTCGTCGCCTCGCTCGGCAATCCCGATGCCTCCCGCACGGTAGTACTGGTCGCCCATCACGATGCGGCCAACTCCGGCCTCGTCTTCCATCCCGGGATTCCCGGCCTGCTCTCGAAGACCGGCCTGTTCAGGTTGATCGACACGAGTCCGATGCTGATGGCCCCGGTGATGGCCGGACCGGCCCTTGCCGCGCTGTCCGGGGTGACCGGGAGGCGGAGGCTGGGCGTCCTGGCGGCTGCGGTCTCGGCCGGCTCTGTAGGGGCGATGGCCGACGTGGCTTCGCGGGGTGCCGTTCCGGCGGCCAACGACAACGGCACGGCAGTGGTCGGCCTGATCGAGCTTGCCCGGAGGTTCCGCAGGGACCCCCCGGACGACACCCGGCTGATCCTCCTCTCGACCGGCTCGGAGGAGTCGCTCTCGGAGGGAATGCGGGCCTTCGGGAAACGTCACTTCCCGGAGCTGCCGACGGACCGTACCTTCTTCATCAACATGGACACGATCGGATCGCCCTATCTATGCGTGATCCGGGGCGAGGGATTCCTCAAGATGTTCGAGTACCCGGCCGATGCGCTCGCGCTCGCCGACCGGACGGCCGAAGAGGAGGGACTCCATCTGTTTCCGAACCTCCGGATCCGTAACGGGACCGACGGACTCGAGGCGCTGGCCGCCGGCTATCCGGTGGTCTCGATCTGCTCCTGTACCGAACATAAGCAGCCGGCCAACTACCACTGGCCGAATGACGTGACCGGGAACGTCGACTTCGTGACCGTGGTCGAGGCGCTGGATCTGGCCGAGGCGATGGTTCGCCGGCTGGATGCCGACTGGGACGGAGCGCTCGGGAGGGAGCAAGGCCTGCCGAACGGACCCTGACCCCGATCAGGGGGCGGGCAGGCCCCCGGGCAGGGAAAGGGCGGGTCGGAGCCTACGCCGGAACCGGGGAGGAGCGCTCGATGATCGCGCCGAAGTCGACCCCGGGCGGCAGGGTGCCGAAGGCGCCGCCATGGTCGCCCCCCAGCCTGGAGGCGCAGAAGGCATCGGCCACCGCCGGGTCGCCGTGGCGGACCAGGAGCGAACCCTGGATGGCCAGGGCCATCCCCTCGACTAGTCGACGGGCGCGGGTCTCGAGCGTCTCGGGATCCCCGGGCAGCTCCGCCCTCAGGTCCTTTACGAAGGAGTCGAGCCTCGGGTCGGAGCCGGATCCCTCGCCGATTTCGTCGAAGAAGACCTCGACCGAGTCGGGCTCGCGGACCATCGCCCGGATCGCGTCGAGGCACTGGACGTTGCCCGAGCCCTCCCAGATCGACATCAGGGGGCTCTCCCTGAACAGCCGGGGCATGCCCGACTCCTCGGCGTAGCCGTTCCCGCCCAGGCACTCGAGGCTCTCTGCCGCATGCCAGGGCGCCCGCTTGCAGATCCAGTACTTGAGGACCGGGGTGGCGATCCGTTCGAAGAGGGCGGCCTCTCGGTCGCCGGAGGCGGCCTCGTCGTAGGCCCTGGCGAGCCGCATGACCGAGGTAGTTGCCGCCTCCGACTCGACCGCGAGATCGGCCAGCACGTTGGCCATCAGGGGCTGGTCGACCAGCTTCTTTCCGAAGGCCTCGCGGTGGGAGGCGTGGTGGATCGCCTCGGCGGTGCCCTTCCGGATTCCGGCCATCGAGCCGATCGCGCAGTCGAGCCGGGTGTGGGAGACCATCTCGATGATCGTTCCGATCCCCCTGCCCTCCTCGCCGACCATCACGGCCCAGGCCCGGTCGAACTCGACCTCGGAGGAGGCGTTCGAGCGGTTGCCGAGCTTCTCCTTGAGCCGCTGGATCCGGAAACCCTGGTTCAGCTCCCCGTCCGGGGTGAACCGGGGCATCAGGAAGCAGGAGAGCCCGCCCTCGGCCTGGGCGAGCACGAGGAAGGCATCGCACATCGGGGCCGAGCAGAACCACTTGTGACCGGTGAGCACGTATTCGCCGCCTGGCCCGCCTCCGTTCAGGGCCTCGGCCCTGGTGGTGTTGGCCCGGACGTCGGAGCCGCCCTGCTTCTCGGTCATCGCCATCCCGGCCAGCGCCCCGGGCTTGGCGTCGGCCGGTTCCAGTTGGCCGTCGTAGCCGTCGGCAAGGAAGCGCGGCTCCCAGACCTCGGCCAGCTCGGGCTGGTGGCGGAGTGCCGGGACGACCGAGTAGGTCATCGAGATCGGGCAGCCGACCCCTGCCTCGGCCTGGGCGAGCAGGGAGAAGAGGGTCGCCCGGGCGACGTTCGCACCGGGGCCGGGGTCCGTCCAGGGAAGGGAGTGGAGGCCGTTCGAGATCCCGATCTCCATCAACCGGTGCCAGGCCGGGTGGAACTCGACCTCGTCCACTCGGTTGCCGTAGCGGTCGTGGGTCTTCAGCTCGGGCGGGAACCGGTTGGCCAGGTCGCCCAGCTCGAGCACCTCGGCCGACCCGCAGAGGCGGCCGAACCCGGCCGCCCTATCGGCCGCCCATCCGGCTCCTTCCCTGTTCAGGGACTCGGAGAGCGGCCGGTCGGACGAGAAGAGGTCCAGGTCGGCCAGTGGCGGGGGCTGGTTGAAAACCTCGTGGGTCTCGGTCACGGACCCTGATTCTCCCACAGCCCGGCGGCCCGGTGGGGCCGCTCGGGGGGCGGGCGCGGCGATCGCGGGATAACGGCTAGCATCGAGTCCCAGCCCCCAAAACGGGCCCCTTCGGAGGGTGTCCCGCGGGGTCGATTGGCCCCCTCAAAACGAACCGACAGGCAGGCGATGGAGAAGATCAAGGTCGAAAACCCGGTAGTCGAGTTGGACGGCGATGAGATGACCCGGATCATCTGGGCGTTCATCAAGGAGAAGTTGATCCTCCCGTACCTCGACGTCGACCTGAAGTACTACGACCTCGGGATCGAGAGTCGGGACGCGACCGACGACCAGATAACGGTCGACGCGGCGAACGCGATCAGGGAGTACGGGGTCGGTGTGAAGTGCGCGACGATCACCCCGGACGAGGCCCGGGTCGAGGAGTTCGGGCTGAAGCGGATGTACCTCTCGCCTAACGGGACGATCCGGAACATCCTCGGCGGGGTGATATTCCGGGAGCCGATCGTGATCTCGAACATACCCCGGCTGGTGCCCACCTGGACCAAGCCGATCGTGGTCGGACGTCACGCCTTCGGCGATCAGTACCGGGCAACCGACTTCGTCGTCCCCGGAGAGGGAACGCTGACCATGACCTTCACCCCGAAGGACGGCTCCGAGCCGATGGAGTTCGACGTCTTCGACTTCCCCGGTGGCGGGGTGGCGCTCTCGATGTACAACCTCGACGACTCGATCAGGGACTTCGCCCGGGCGTCCTTCCGGTACGGGCTCGACCGCGATTTCCCGGTCTACATGTCGACCAAGAACACGATCCTCAAGCGCTACGACGGCCGGTTCAAGGACATCTTTCAGGAGGTGTTCGACACCGAGTTCAAGGACGAGTTCGAGGCGGCCGGCCTGACCTACGAGCACCGGCTGATCGACGACATGGTCGCTACCGCTCTCAAGTGGGAGGGCGGATATGTCTGGGCCTGCAAGAACTACGACGGAGACGTCCAGTCCGACACGGTCGCCCAGGGGTTCGGCTCGCTCGGGCTGATGACCAGCGTGCTGATGAGCCCCGACGGCAAGACGGTCGAGGCCGAGGCGGCCCACGGCACCGTCACCCGCCACTACCGGCGGCACCAGAAGGGCGAAGAGACCTCGACCAACCCGATCGCCTCGATATTCGCCTGGACCCGCGGCCTCGCGGCCAGGGGCCGGATGGACGGAACGCCCGAGGTGACCGGCTTCGCCGAGACCCTGGAGAGGGTCTGCGTGGAGACGGTCGAGTCGGGGAAGATGACCAAGGATCTCGCCCTGCTGATCGGGCCCGACCAGGAGTACCAGACGACCCAGCAGTTCCTCGACTCGATAGACGAAAACCTGAGGTCCGCGATGGCGGCCGGTTGAACGGCCGACCCGACGGGCGTCGACGACGAAGTTCAGGGAGGTAGACGATGGCAAGCAGCGTGAAGGTGACGGTGACCGGGGCGGCCGGACAGATCGGCTACGCCCTGCTCTTTCGGATAACAAGTGGCCAGATGCTCGGGCCCGACACACCCGTTCACCTCAGCCTGCTGGAGATCCCGCAGGCGATCGAGGCAGCCGAAGGAACGGCGATGGAGCTCGATGACTGCGCCTTCCCCCTGCTCGAGAGGATCTCGATCTCGGACGACCCGAACGAGGCCTTCGACGGGTCCTCGGTCGCCCTGCTGGTCGGGGCCCGTCCGCGCGGGCCTGGCATGGAGCGCTCCGACCTCCTCGAGGCGAACGGCGGCATCTTCCAGCCTCAGGGCCGGGCGATCAACGATCACGCAGCCGACGACATCAGGGTCCTGGTGGTCGGCAACCCGGCCAACACCAACGCCCTGATCGCCCAGTCGGCGGCGCCCGACGTACCGGCCGGGCGGTTCACGGCGATGACCCGACTCGACCACAACCGGGCGATCGCCCAGCTCGCGAACAAGCTGTCGAAGCCGGTGAGCGCGGTCACCGACATGACCATCTGGGGCAATCACTCGTCGACCCAGTACCCGGACCTCTACCACGCGAAGGTGGACGGTCACGACGCCAGGGACGCGGTCGACGACGACGCCTGGATCGAGAACGAGTTCATCCCCCGGGTCGCCGGCCGCGGGGCCGAGATCATCGAGGCCCGCGGCGCGTCGAGCGCCGCCTCGGCCGCCAACGCCGCGATCGACCACATCCACGACTGGGTCCTCGGAACGCCCGAGGGCGACTGGGTCTCGATGGCGATCCCCTCGGACGGCTCCTACGATGTGCCGGAGGGGATCATCTCGAGCTTCCCCGTCACCTGTTCGGGCGGCGAGTACTCGATCGTCGAGGGCCTCGAGATCGACCCATTCTCGCGCGAGCGGATCGACGCCTCCGCCGCCGAGCTGGTCGAAGAGCGCGAAGCCGTTCAGGCACTCGGGCTGCTGGGCTGAGGCACATCCGGACGGCCTGGGATCACCGACTGCCGGCCGGGTCCCATCGACCAGCCCACGAAAAAAGGCCGCGTGCGTCCGGGTGGACGCACGCGGCCCTGAAGTCGAGGAAGGCCTGCCTTACCGCCGGAAGGATCAGGCGGGGTAGTAGCCCCGGCCCTTCTTCTTCACCTTCTTGTCGGCGACCAGCTCACTCATCACCCGGTAGACATAGTTCGGCTTGATCTTCAGCTCCTTGGCCACCTCACCGGCCGAGATGCCGGGCTTCGCCTTGATGATCTTCGCGGCCTGCTCGCCCCGGGTTCCGCCCTTGCGCTTGCGCCGGCGCTTGGTCCCCGATCCCGGGGGGCGCCCCGGTCCGCGGCCCCTGCGCGCGGACGCGCGGGCCTTGCCGCCGAGATTCCTGAGAGCCTCCTCGAGTGCCTTTCGCTCCTTCTCGAGCTCGGCGAGCCTCTCCTGCATCAACTTCCGAATTTCATGCGTCTTGTCTGCCACAGCTACCTTTCGTTGGACTCTCCTTGTCATCTCCCGATGAGACAACACTAGCGAGTGGGTTTGTTCACACCATTTTCAGGGGATCCCTTCCCTGAAAGAAGTGCCGCTTTTCATACTAATGATTTTAGGTATATACAGATAGAGGACGACGGATGACACCGAAAGTGACCGTTGCGAGGGTTCTGTTGCCGGCCGGATCGGCTCCCCTGGCCAGGAAATATGAAGTAACTGAGGGTGGCCTCGACTGCACCCGGGAGGAGCTGCTGACCATCGTTCCGGGCTCGAGCGCCCTGGTCGCCGACCCGACCGTGCCGGTCGATGAAGAGGTGATCGCCGCGGCCGGTGAGGGACTCAGGGTGATCGCCAACTTCGCGGTCGGTTACGACAACGTCGACCTGGCCGCGGCCGAAGCGGCCGGGGTCCCGGTCACCAACACTCCGGACGTACTGACCGACGCCACGGCCGAGCTTGCGGCAGGCCTGGCATTCGCGGCGGGGCGCGGGATTCCGGAGCGCGAGCGACTGCTCAGGGAGGGTGGATGGACCGGCTGGGACCCGGGCGGGTTCCGGGGAATCGAGTTGTCCGGCTCGACTGTCGGGGTGGTCGGTATGGGCCGTATAGGCACCCGGTTCGCGGAGATCATCGCCGGTACGGCCGGCCGGATCGTCTACTGGTCGAGGAGCGAGAAGCCCGGGCCGGAGAGGGAGCTCGGAGCGGAGCGGATGGAGCTCGACGAGCTGCTCGCCTGCTCGGACCTGGTCAGCCTGCACCTGGCGGCGACCGGGGACAACAGGAACATGTTCGACGCCGACCGGATCGAGGCGATGAAGCACGGGGCGATTCTGGTCAACACGGCCCGTGGGTCCCTGGTCGACGCTCAGGCGGTCGCCGACGCGCTCCGCTCCGGCCGGCTCAGTGCCGCCGGCCTCGACGTGTTCGAGAACGAGCCCGAGGTCCCGGACTGCCTTCTCGAGGCGCCGAACGCCGTCCTTACTCCACACATCGGCTCGGCCACCTTCAGGGCGAGGGACGAGATGGCCCGGACAGTTGCCCGCAACGTGATCGCCGTGCTCGAGGGCAAAGAGCCGCCCAACCCCGTAAACACCTGACGGTCCGGGGCGCCGGACCCGGGGTCAGTGAGTCTTCTCTTCTTCCCGGGTGAGACTCTTCTTCGATTGCGGCACGGTTCGGAAGGCGTGGTCCCAGAGAGGGCTCGACACCCCGTACCCGAACCTGTGGTCCTGGAAGTGGTGTCGCATGTGGTGTTCCCTCACCTTCTTGCCGAGCTTCGTCTTCGGTACGAAGTGGTGGACGTAGTAGTGGGTGTAGTCGTAAGTGAGGTAGCCGGCGAGGAAGGATGCGAACACGATCAGCGCGTTCGGCATTCCGAAGACGAGGAAGAAGACCCCGAAGAAAACGAGGGCCAACGGGATGCTTACGGCCGGCGGCATCACCAGCCTCATCCGGTCGTTGGGGTGGTCGTGATGGACCCCGTGGATGATGAAGTTGAGCTTGTCGCCGCCCTTGAACTTCGGGTGCCAGTGGAAGAGGAGACGGTGCAGCCAGTATTCGGACAGGGTCCAGATGAACGATCACCGGCACATAGATCAGGGCCGGGACGGCAGGGTGAACCCGCGAGAAGAAGTTGAGGAACCGGTTCCGGAACAGGTCCGGTGAAGCCGACAGTTTCGCCGTTCTCTCTGAGCTACTCATGATCGGCATGAATGGTAGCGTGAGGACAGGCCGGGGAGGAGGAGAGTTTGCCAGCCCCGGGGCGGACCCAAGGAGATACCGGATGAGCGAGACCAGCATCGAAACCGCAGAAGATTCGACGGTGAGCACGGTTTCCGGCGACGGCGAGACCGGCCCGGACTTTCGGGTCGCAGACCTCGATCTGGCTGCCTTCGGCCGTCGCGAGATCACCCTCGCCGAGCACGAGATGCCCGGACTGATTTCGATGCGGGAGGAGTTCGGCACCTCGAAGCCGCTTTCAGGGGCCCGGATCACCGGTTCGCTCCACATGACCGTCCAGACCGCCGTTCTGATCGAGACCCTGGTCGAGCTGGGGGCCGAAGTCAGGTGGGCCAGCTGCAACATCTTTTCGACCCAGGACCACGCCGCCGCGGCGGTCGTGGTCGGCCCCGACGGAACCCCGGAGGATCCCACCGGGGTTCCGGTCTTCGCCTGGAAGGGCGAGACCCTGGAGGAGTACTGGTGGTGTACCGACCAGGCCCTGACCTGGCCCGACGGGGAGCCGGGTCCCAACATGCTGCTCGACGACGGCGGCGACGCGACTCTCCTGATCCACAAGGGCACGGAGTTCGAGCGGGCCGGGGCCGTTCCCGACCCGGCCGGTGCCGACTCCGAGGAGTTCTCGGTGATCCTCGAGCTGCTCGCCGCGTCGCTCGAGTCCGACCCGGGCAAGTGGACTGCTATCGGCAGGGGGATCATCGGGGTCACCGAGGAGACGACGACCGGAGTGATGAGGCTCTACGAGATGAGCGAGCGGGGCGAGCTGCTCTTCCCGGCGATCAACGTCAACGATTCGGTGACCAAGTCGAAGTTCGACAACCTCTACGGCTGCCGTCACTCGCTGGTCGACGGGATCAACCGGGCGACCGACGTGATGATCGCCGGCAAGACGGCCGTGGTCTGCGGCTTCGGCGACGTCGGCAAGGGCTCGGCCGAGTCGCTCCGGGCCCAGGGCGCGAAGGTCGTGATCACCGAGATCGACCCGATCTGTGCCCTTCAGGCGGCGATGGAGGGCTACGAGGTCAAGCGACTCGAGACCGTGCTCGGCGATGCCGACATCTTCATCACGGCGACCGGCAACCGGGACATCATCACCGCCGACCACATGAGGCAGATGAAGCACCAGGCGATCGTCGGCAACATCGGTCACTTCGACAACGAGATCGACATCGCCAGTCTTGGCAAGGTCGAGGGAATCGAGAGGATCGAGATCAAGCCCCAGGTCCACGAGTGGCGCTTCCCCGACGGGCACTCGGTGATCGTGCTTTCCGAGGGACGACTGCTCAACCTCGGCAACGCGACCGGCCATCCGAGCTTCGTGATGTCGAACTCGTTCACCAATCAGGTGATCGCCCAGATCGAGCTGTTCACCCGTTCGGACGAGTACGAAACGGCAGTCCACGTCCTGCCCAAGCACCTCGACGAGAAGGTGGCCCGGCTCCATCTCGACGCCCTCGGGGTAGAGCTGACCGACCTCTCGCCCGAGCAGGCCGCCTACCTGGGAATCCCGGTCGAGGGTCCCTACAAGCCCGACGAGTACCGCTACTAGTCCGGACCGGCAACCGGCGTCGCCGCCCCCCGGGGCGCCCGACCTCTTGCCCGGACGGGCGGACTCGACCCTGCCCGGGAATCTCTCCCCCCTCGACGGGGCGGCTCGGCGACCGACTCCTCCGAAAATGCGGGACTCTTCCGAACCGGCCTCGGGGTGCTTTCTGCGATTTGCGGAATCGGACCCGACGACCCGCGGCCGCGGCTGGTTGGATGGCCGCCGTGGCGAAGGGGAAAGGAGATCAGGTCAGTTGCGAGCAGTGCTACTTCCGCCGGAAGATGCTCTGCGCCCTCGACCTCGAGAAGCCCTGCGTGAGCTTCCGGGCCGATCGCCCCGAGGGTCTCTCGCCACCACGCCAGCCCGTCCTGCTGATGCGGCCGCCACGCTGGGCGGACGAGCGGGACCGGGCCGACGCAGCTGCCTGAATACCGGCTGGCGGGCCTCCCGCCGGAAGCGCCCGGCCGCGCCATCGCCGTAGAGTGACGCCCCATGAGACTGACCGTGGTCGGCAAATCGCCCGCCTGGCAGGATCGCGGCGGGGCCTGCAGCTCGTACCTGATCTCCGAGGGAGACGTATCGGTGCTGCTCGATTGCGGCAACGGAGCCTTCGGGGCGCTCAGGGAGCTGGTCGATCCGGGATCCCTCGACGCGGTCTTCGTCAGCCACCTCCATGCCGATCACTTCTTCGACCTCGTCCCCTACGCCTTCTTCCTTTCGAGCGCCCCCAGGGGCGATCGTCCGGAGCTGCTCTGGTCGCCGCCGTCGGAACGGCAACCGGTCTCACTCTTCGGACCGCCGGGGTCGACCGGGGCCTTCGCTGCGGTCTGTGGTGTCTGGAATATGCCTTCGATGATTCCCGAAACCTTCGACTTCTCCGAATACGACCCGACTGCCGCCATCGAGGTCGGCCCGTTCTCGGTCTCCTTCCGGGCCGTACCCCACTACATCGAGACCTGGGCGATCTCCGTGACCGGCCCGGGAGGCGAGCGGCTCGTCTACGGCGCCGACTGTGCGCCTAACGACGCTCTGGTCGAGCTGGCCTCCGGCGCCGACCTGCTGATCGCCGAGTCGACCCTGCTCGAACCGGAGCCGGACCCCGACGACCGGGGTCACCTGACCCCGCGTGAGGCGGCCGGGCATGCCCGCGACGCCGGCGTCGGACGGCTCCTCCTGACCCACATCCCCGACCAGGTCGATCCGGCCTGGGCGGTTGCGGAAGCCGCGGCTGTGTTCGACGGGCAGGTGGATGTAGCCGCCGGCGCGATGGTGATCGATCTCTAGGATCAAGTCGATATGCGAGAAAAGGATCTCTTCGCAAACTTCGCCCGGATGAGGCGCGAGATGGACGAAATGCTCGGCGGCAGCTGGGGCCGGGCTACCTATATAAGCCGCAGGGCGAGCGGGTTTTCGCCGAGCGTCGACGTCTTCTACGCCAACGACCCCGAGCGGGCCGTGGTCAAGTGCGAGCTCGCCGGCGTCGAGACCGCGAGTCTGGGAATCGAGGTGAGCGGCCGACAGGTCACGATCATCGGCCATCGCCCGCTGCCGGAGACCGAGGGGCGGGTCTTCCAGCAGGTCGAGATACCGACAGGACCTTTCCGGTGCATCGTCGAGCTGCAGGTCGATGTCGACTCCGACCGCGCCGAGGCGACCTACGAAGACGGACTGCTGACCGTCGAGCTGCCGCTTCGCTCGGAGGAGGACAGGGTTCGCCGGGTCCCGGTAAGCAGGGGCTGAGCCGGTGGCCGAGGGATCCGAAAACGGCCGGGGCGGCCGGTCGGCCGGGCCTCCGGGCCAGGTCCCGGTACTCGAGGTGGTCGAGACCGGCGAGGAAGAGGAAGCGATCCGGGCCCTCGAGGAGCTGCCCGACGCACTACCCGTCCTTCCCCTGAGGGAGACGGTCGCCTACCCCGACACGCTCTCGCCGCTCGGGGTCGGCCAGGAACGCTCGATCAGGCTGGTCGACGACGTGCTCGCGGCAAACCGGATGCTGGTGATGGTCGCTTCGCGCGAGCCGGAGGAGGATACGCCCGGACCGGGCCAGCTCTACGACGTCGGCGTGGTCGGCGTTGTGACCCGGATGATGAAGGTCCCGGACGGCTCGATCCGGATCCTGGTCCAGGGAACCCAGCGGGTCCGGGTCGGGGACTACGTGGCCGAACAGCCCTACCTCGTCGCCCGGATCGACGAGATGCCGGACGTGGTCGAGGACTCGCCGGAACTCGAGGCGCTGACCCGGAACGTCCAGAAGACCTTCTCCGAGATCATCGAGCAGATCCCGTACCTGCCGGAGGAGCTCCAGCTGGCGGTCGCCAACCTCGATGACCCGTCGGCCCTCTCCCACCTGATCGCCGGGGCACTCAGGATTCCGACCGCCGAGAAGCAGGAGCTGCTCGAGGAGGTCGACGTCGGCAAGCGGCTCCGGATGCTGGCCAGGATCCTCGCGCGGGAACTCGAGGTGATCCAGCTCGGCTCCCAGATCCAGTCCGAGGTCCAGGAGTCGATCGACAAGGGTCAGCGCGAGTTCTTCCTTAGGGAACAGCTCAAGGCGATCCAGGCCGAGCTGGGGGAGGGCGACGAACAGCAGGCCGAGATCGATGAACTCCGCGAGCGGATCGAGCAGGCGGAGCTGCCGGAGTACGCCCTCAAGGCGGCCGAACGGGAGCTTTCGAGGCTGGAGAAGCTGCCGCCGGCCGCTGCCGAATACGGGGTGATCCGGACCTACCTCGAATGGCTGGTCGAGTTGCCCTGGAACGTCGAGACGGAGGACGACCTCGACATCGAGCACGCCAGGAAGGTGCTCGACCAGGACCACTACGACATGGAGAAGATCAAGGACCGGATCCTCGAGTACCTGGCCGTTCGCAAGCTGAACCCCGACTCGCCCGGCCCGATCCTCTGCTTCGTCGGTCCGCCAGGCGTCGGCAAGACCTCGCTCGGTCAGTCGATCGCCCGGGCGCTGGGCCGGGAGTTCGAGCGGATCTCGGTCGGAGGGGTGAGGGACGAGGCCGAGATCCGGGGCCACCGCCGTACCTACGTCGGGGCGATGCCGGGGACGATCATCCGGGCACTCCGCGACGCCGGAACCCGCAACCCCGTCTTCATGATCGACGAGATCGACAAGATGGGCTCCGACTTCAGGGGCGACCCTTCCTCGGCCATGCTCGAGGTACTCGATCCGGCCCAGAACGGCACCTTCCGGGACCACTACCTGGATCTGCCGGTCGACCTCTCGGAGGTCCTGTTCATCGCCACGGCGAACGTGCTCGACACGATTCCCGGACCGCTCCGCGACCGGATGGAGATGATCCACCTTGCCGGATACACGACTGACGAGAAGCTGCACATCGCCCGGAAGTACCTCGTCCCGCGGCAGATCGAGGCCAACGGACTTACCCCTTCCCGGATCGAGTTCACCGATCCCGCCCTGACCGCGATAATCGAGGAGTACACGCGGGAGGCCGGCGTCCGGAACCTGGAGCGGGAGATCGGGACCGTCTGCCGGAAGGTGGCCCGTGACGTTGCGGCGAGCGACGGCAAGGGCCGCAAGGTCAAGATTTCGGGCAAGAAGGCCCGCGAGCTGCTCGGCCGTCAGAAGTTCTTCTCCGAGACCCGCCGACGTACCCGCGTCCCGGGGGTCGCCACCGGTCTCGCCTGGACCCCGACCGGCGGTGACGTCCTGTTCGTCGAGGCGACCGCGATGCCGGGCACCGGCAGGCTGGTGATCACCGGTCAGCTGGGCGACGTGATGAAGGAGTCGGCCCAGGCCGCGCTCTCCTTCGTCCGGGCGAACGCCGCCGAGGTCGCCCCCGGGGTCGAGGAGGACTGGTTCGCAACCCACGACATCCACATCCACGTTCCGGCCGGTGCCGTGCCGAAGGACGGGCCGTCCGCAGGGGTGGCGATGACTGTCGCCCTCGTCTCGCTGGTCACCGGCCGTCCGGTCCGAAACGACGTGGCGATGACCGGCGAGGTGACGCTGACCGGCCAGGTGCTGCCGATCGGCGGCGTGAAGGAGAAGTCACTGGCTGCCCAGAGGGCAGGAATCAAGATGGTCATCCTCCCCGAGCGAAACGAGGGCGACGTGGAAGAGATCCCCGAGCACGAGCGCTCGGAGCTCGAGTTCGCCTACGTCGACACGGTCGGGGATGCCGTTTCTCTGGCGCTCGGGGGTCGTTGACCGGCCCCGGAAGCGTTTCGGCGCTATCCTGATCGATCCCCCCTTTTTGCGGTCAGGCAGACGGGGAAGAGACGAGGGAGGCGAGATGGCCAAGGAAAAGATTTCGGACAGGGCGACCAGGGCCTACGGTGCGGCCAGGGAAAACAGGTACGTCCAGCGGCTGATCGAGGACGAGGACCTGAGGGCGAGCATTCTCGCGGCGGTCGCTTCGGCCCGCAAGGCCTACGACCGGTTCTCCGAGGATCCGTCGCTCGAACGGGCGACTCAGGACCGTCGGGTCCAGAAGGAGCTGAGCAGGGCGGCCGACTCGCTGAGGGACGCATCCGAGCGGCTTACCGAGCCGCCCCGACGCAGCCACGCCTTCCGCAACGTCCTGCTGCTCGGCATCCTTACCGGTGGGCTCGTGCTCGCTTTCAGTGAGTCTGCCCGCAAGGCGCTGCTGGACGCGGTCTTCGGGGAAGAGGAAGAGTTCGTCTACACCTCGACCACGACCGCCCCGACCACTCCGAGTCCGGCCCAGTCGAACGGCACCCCGGTCTCCGAGGTGCAGGCGACCGACTCCGACGAGTAGTCGGGCGCCCCGCCCGACCGGGATTCACTCCTCAGTCTCCCCCCGGGCCGCCCGGAGGCGGGCTCTGGCATCGTCCTGCTCGATCCCTAGCCCAGTGAGGATGTCGAGGGCGGAGGCCCGGACCTGAGCCACGATCGCACTCGATGCGAGGTTCGAGGTTTCCTCGAGCGAGGCCGTGGCCAGGGCGGCCGCCTCGGTCGCCGCTTCCAGCGAGGCTTCCGGTCCCTCGATTCCCGCCAGATAGAGGTCGAGGCTCCGGACTGCATCGGCCAGTAGCCGGATCGACTCGACCACCGATTCCGGCACGTGCTCGTCGAGGGAGTTCGCCCGGACCGCCCCACGGGCCAGGACCCGGGTGTCGCGAACGATCAGGTCGATCGGTTCGCTCGCGGTCTCGAACCGGCCGATCGAGCCGCTGGCCGAACGCGTGGTCGGGGCCATCCTGACCGTCTCGCGGCCGGCCTCGACGGCCAGCTTCATCTCCCTGACAGCCGGGTCCAGCGCTCGTGCCGCCTCGAGCGATTCGCTTGCCTCCTGCTCGCTGCCGGAGACGAGCGAGTCTGCCACCCGGTCGATGATCCTGGCCAGGTCCGATAGCAGCGGTTCGATCCGTTTTCGGCCGATCAGCACCGGGTCGGCCGGGAAGAGCGCGTTCGCGGCGAGCGCCACGCCACCGCCGATCATCGCGTCCAGGAACCGGTCGAGCGACTGGGCCAGGTCCGGGACCGGAAGGGCGGCGACCAGCACGGCCGACACGGCCGCCTGGTTGACCAGGATCCGGCCCCCTCCCAGGAAGAGGGCGACGGTCACCGCCAGGCCGACGACCAGCCCCACCTGCCACGGCCCGGTCCCCGTCCCGAGCACGATCAGGTCGGCGATCGCGATCCCCACCGCGACCCCGAGGGCCAGCTCCAGGGCCCGCCTGCCCCGTTGCCTGACGGTAAGACCGAGCACGATCACGGCCGAGATCGGGGCGAAGAAGGCTGCCTCGTGGCCGAACAGCTCGGTCGCGACCAGCCAGGCGACCCCGGCGCTGAGCGCGACCTGGACGATCCTCCACCTTCGTCGGGAGATCTCGAGCAGGCCGTCCTTCGCCGTCCGGCGAATCTCGTCCCGGGCGCGAACCCCGACCCCGCCTGTCTCGGTCGAACTCAACGCCATCCACTATGGAGCGGCCTCCCGACGGATTCGTCCGTCCGATTCCCGGGAGGAAGGAAAGGTCGGGCCGGCCGTTCCCGGCGTAGCTGAAACCGGGAGGGTCCATCCGTGGTCCTCGACGGCCGGCCCGCCAACTGGGTCGGCCGGCACTCCGGATTCCTGACAGGCGATCCCGGCGGCCTTCCGGGATCGACTGCGGTCAGCCCCCGGTTCGCGTGTCGGGCTTGGGCGAGGTCCAGGGAGCGGCGAGCCGGGCCGAAACCTCTTCGACCAGCCCCTCGACCGGCAGCCTCTCCTGGTCCAGCGAGTCCCGGTCGCGCAGGGTCACCGTCCCGTCCTCCATCGTCTGGTGGTCGATCGTCACCCCGAAAGGCGTCCCGATCTCGTCCTGGCGCCGGTAGCGCTTGCCGATCGAGCCGCCCTGGTCGTACTCGGCCTGGATGCCCGCCCGCCTGAAGGCGTCGAACACCTCCCGGGCCTTCTCGGGCTGGCCCTCCTTGCCGACCAGGGGAAGGACCGCGACCTTGACCGGAGCGAGCCGGGGGTGGAGGTGGAGCACGGTGCGCTCCCTACCCTCGACCTCGTCGACCTCGTAGGCATCGACCAGGAAGGCGAGCGCAGCCCGGTCGACGCCCGCCGCGGGCTCGATCACGTGGGGCAGGTACTTCTCGCCGGTCTTCTGGTCGTGGTACTCGAGCTTTTCGTTCGAGAACTCCTGGTGGCGCGAGAGGTCGAAGTCGCCCCGGTTGGCGATCCCTTCGAGCTCCGACCACCCGATCGGAAAGAGGTACTCGATGTCGGACGTCCCGGACGAGTAGTGGGAGAGCTCGTCGGCGTCGTGGGGCCGGACCATCAGGAAGCCCTCCCGGATGCCGAGCTCGAGGTACCAGTCGCGCCGGATCTCGATCCACTTGCGGTACCACTCGTCCGCCTCGCTCGGGGGAACGAAGAACTCCATCTCCATCTGCTCGAACTCCCGGGTCCGGAAGATGAAGTTCCCCGGCGTGATCTCGTTGCGGAACGACTTGCCTATCTGGGCGATCCCGAACGGCGGCGTCTTGCGGGCGAAGTTGAGCACGTTGCGGAAGTTGATGAAGATGCCCTGGGCCGTCTCGGGCCTCAGGTAGACCTCGTTGCCCTCGCCGGCGACCGGACCCATGTGGGTCTGGAACATGAGGTTGAAGTTGCGGGGCTCGGAGAGTTCGCCGCCGCAGTCAGGGCAGCGGATCTCGTCGTCCGGTCCCAGGCCGGCCTCTTCCCTCAGGTGATCCTCCCGCCACCGCCTCTTGCAGTCGCCCAGGCACTGGACCAGGGGGTCGGTGAAGCCCTCGAGGTGCCCCGACGCCTCCCAGACCCTGGGGTGCTGCATGATCGCCGAGTCGAGCGCGACGATGTCGTCGCGCTCGGTCAGCATCGAGCGCCACCACTCGTTGCGGACGTTGTTCTTGAGCAGGACCCCGTAGTGGCCGTAGTCGTAGGTCGAACCGAGTCCGCCGTAGATTTCGGAGGCCGGGAAGACGAAGCCGCGCCGCTTGGCGAGGGCGACGATCTCGTCCATCGTCACCTCGGTGTTCCGCTCTTTCGGTGCCGGTTCGGCCATCGGGGAAAGGTATCGGGGCGTTGACGGGGGCGCGCTGCGATAATCGGGCGTCGATGCCGATCTACGAATACAGGTGCGACGAGGGCCACGAGGTCGAGGTGATGCAGTCGATCTCCGAGCCGCCGCTGGAGGAGTGCCCCGAATGCGGTGCGCCCACCCGCCGGGTGCTGCACTCGCCGGCTATCCACTTCAAGGGTTCGGGCTTCCACAACACCGACTACGGAACCCGCTCGCGGGCCAAGTCCGGCGATGGCTCCGACGGGGGAGGTTCGGATTCGTCCGGCTCGGGTTCGGACGCCCCGAAGTCCGGTGACTCTTCGGGCTCGTCCGACTCCGGGACGGCCGGCAAGGGTGGCGGGTCGTCCGGCCCGTCGTCCGGTTCTTCCTCCGGCGACTCCTGAGCCCGGTGCTCAGCCCTGCAACTGGCTGACGGCCCGCTGGCGCTCTTCCTCGGGGATCTCGAGACTGCCGTCCGGTCCGGGCCCGGACGGGATCAGAACGTCCGGCTTGGGCGAGCCGGCGAAGACGGTCGAGAGGGCGAGCTGCGGCATTTCGACCAATCCCATGTCGGAGATGAAGGCCTTGGGGGCGTTCCACCCGATCACAGGACCCATCACGTAGTTCCAGGGCAGTCGGAGAGGCGAAGTGATCCGGTCCTTGATCCCGTTCATGATCGACTGCTGGGCTGCGGCCCGGTCGAGGTCGTCATACCCGAGGGTGTAGGCGCTGGGGGCCGTTCCGGGGCAGGGACTCGGCTTTCTGGTCCTGGCGTAGGCGAGCGCATCCTCGCCGTTCAGGGTGTTCTCGCCCTTCTTCAGGTCGATCGTCCAGCCCCCGTTGGCCTTGCCGCCCGAGATGTCCGCACAGAGCCGGACCGGAACGTCGACCACCACGCCACCGATCGAATCGATGAAGCCCTCGAAGCCCTCGAAGTTGAGGATCACCACGTGATCGATCGGGATCCCGAGGAAGTTCGAGACGGTCTCGGCCTGGAGCGCCGCACCACCGTAGGCGTAGGCCGCGTTGATCTTCTGGGCGCCCTGTCCCGGGATGTCGGCGTAGGAGTCGCGGGGGATCGAGAGCTTGTTGAACTTGCCGCCTCCGGCCCTCAGGACCATCAAGGTGTCGGCCCTGGCTCCGGCGCAGCCACCGCTCGGTGGCGCCCCGGACGCCTGTTGGCGGTAGCAGCGCTCTTCCTGCGCAGCCCCCGGCTCGAGCGTGTCGGGGCTCCGGCTGTCGGTCCCGATGACCAGGATGTTCTGAGCGTCGAACAGGAGCAGGGGGTTTCCGTCGAGCGCCGACCGCGCGCCCCCGTCGAGCTTGAAGGACTGGATCTGGGAGGAGATCCCGAAGGCGAGAATGCTGGCGAAGCCCCAGCCGATGAGGAGCACGATCACCCACTTGACCCACCGCCGCTTCCGCCTCGGTCGACCATCCGGATAGGGAGCGGCGGCCCTGGGCACCGGTGCGTCCGGCCGGACCGGGTCACGCCGGCGGCCCGGGGACTTCCTCCTCGCCTCGCGGGGGGTACCGAGGCGTTCGCCCTTCCCGAAGCGGGGCAGGAGCCGTCGCCGGCTCCTGTAGACCGTGTATTCGGGCCTGCCGTCTCTTCCGTTCTCGTCGTCTCGCGCCATAAGTGTGAAGAATGACCCCGGTGGAATGCTATGGAGAGTGAAGAGGCGATCGGCCTCGACCTCGGCGGGACCAAGCTCGCGACCGGGGTGGTCGACGGCGGGGGCCGCCTCCTGTGGAATGACGAGGTCCCATCCTCGGGTTATTCGCAGGAGGAAGTGATCAACCTCCTCTCGGAGGCGATCCTTCGTGCCCGGGAAGCGAGGCCCGGGGCAGCAGTCGCCGGCATCGGGATTCCGGCCCGGGTCGAGCAGCGGACCGGGCGGGCCGTCGGAACGGTGAACCTCGACCTGGCAGACGTTGCGGTCAGGGACCTGGTCGCCGAGAGAGCCGGCCTCCCGGTGGCGCTCGACAACGACGCCAACCTGGCGATGCTGGCCGAGGCGGTCCACGGGGCCGCCCGGGGGACGGCCAACGCCCTGATGCTGACGATCGGGACCGGGATCGGTGGCGGGATCTGGATCGACGGTGACCTCTATCGCGGCGCGACCGGCTCGGCGGCCGAGCTCGGCCATCTGGTCGTCGACCCCGATGGGCCACCCTGCCAGGGCAACTGTCCGGGACGTGGCTGCGTCGAGACGTTCGCTTCCGGAACGGCGATCGGCAGGCAGGGCGAGGTGGCGGCCGCAGCCGAGCCCGACTCCGCCCTTGGCCGGATGGCGGCCGAAGGCCGGCGAATCACCGGGGTCGAGGTCGGCGAGGCCGCCGCCGGCGGGGACCCGGTGGCCGTGGCGGTCCTCGAGCGGGCCGGCCGGATGCTGGGGGTGGCCCTGACCTCGCTCGCCAACGTCTTCGAGCCGGAGGTGATCGTGATCGGCGGCGGCGGGATGGCGCTCGGCGACCTGCTGCTCGACCCGGCACGGCGCGAGCTGGCCGATCGCGCCCTCGATCCGATGTCGAGAACCCCGGTGGTCACGGCGGAACTCGGCCCGGCCGCCGGCATGATCGGAGCCGCGACTCTCGCCCAACGGACATCCGGGAGCGCCGCCTGATGGCCGGCCGCCTGACCGTCTGCCCGACCCCGATCGGGAACATGGACGACGTGACCAAGCGGGTCCGGGACAGCCTGGTGATCGCCGATTACGTCGCCTGTGAAGACACCCGGAGGACCGGCAAGCTGCTCGAGCGCCTCGAGATCAAGCCCCGGCCCCGGCTGGTCTCCTACCACGAGGGGAACGAGGCCTCGAGGGCGCTCGAGCTGGTCAAGCGGATCGAGAGGGGAGAGCGGGTGGCGCTCGTCTCCGATGCCGGGATGCCGGGCATCTCGGACCCCGGGTATCGACTGATCCACGAGGTGATCGAACGCGGGCTCGAGCTGGTCGTCCTGCCAGGCCCCTCGGTCGTTCCGGTCGCCCTGGTTGCCTCGGGCCTTCCGACTGACCGCTGGCGGTTCGAGGGATTCCTGCCGAAGCGCTCGGGCGAGATGGAGCGGGTGCTGAACTCCGGCGAGACGGTGATCGCCTTCGAGTCGCCGCGGCGGATCGGGGATTCGCTGACCGCCCTGGCTGCGCTCGCCCCCGATCGTGAGGCCGCCGTCTGTCGGGAGATGACCAAGGTCCATGAGGAGGTCGTCCGGGGCACCCTCGCCGAGCTCGCACTCCGCTTTCGCGGGGAGACCAAGGGCGAGATCGTCCTCGTCCTCGGGCCCGCCGGCAGCACCGAGCAGGGCCATGAGATCGGGTTCGCGGTCGAGGCGCTGCGGCGCCTGGTCCAGGCCGGGGCACGGCCCCGCGCGGCGGCCACCGTGGTCGCCAGCCTCACCGGCACTCGGGCCAACGACCTCTACACGGCGCTGACCGGCCGGAAACCCCGGCGCTGACCGGGCGGCCTTACCCTTGCCGTAGATGGTGAAGGAGGATCCGCGATGAGCTTCT
>JAUMBO010000116.1:0-18477 GCA_032119635.1 Solirubrobacterales bacterium | reverse complement strand
TGGCGACGGGTAGTAGGCCCCAGCCTGATCTTCATCGCCAGCTTCTCCATCGTGTTCATCCTGCTCGGGCTGACGGCGACCCGGATCGGTGGCCTGCTGACCGACAACCGGACACTGCTCGAGGACGTGGCCGGCAGCCTGATGATCCTGATGGGGATCCTCTTCGTCGCTGCCGGCTGGATCGACTCCCTGAACCGGGAGTGGCGACCAGGCGGGCTGATCGATCGGGCCGCAACCGGTGGGCCCCTGGTCGCGGGCGTTGCCTTCGCAATCGCCTGGACCCCCTGTATCGGGCCGACTCTCGGGGCGATCCTCTCGGCTGCCGCGGTCACCGAATCGGCAGGAAGGGGCGCGCTGTTGCTCGCCATCTACTCGCTCGGCCTGGGCCTCCCTTTCCTGCTGAGCGCCGTTGCCTTCGGCCGGATGACCGAGCTGCTGAAGCCGGTCAGACGGCACTACGGGATCGTGATCGCGGTCGGAGGACTGATCCTGATCGGGATGGGCCTTCTCGTGCTCACCGGCGAGCTCTTCCGACTGAATATCGAGATCCAGCAGTGGCTCGAAGGTCTGGGGCTCGACTTCTGGAATGAGGTCTGAGCGGTCTCAGTCCGCAGTCTGGCCGGCGACGGCCTCGACCGTCTCGACCTCGACCAACTCGTCGGAATCGGAGTCACGTGAACAGACGACCCGGAACCTGCCCGTCCCGATCTCGGGGTCACCGACTATCGGGAGTCCCCTGATCGAGTCCCAGCCGAGTCGTTCGACCTCGAATGGGTTCATCCGCACCTCGGATGCCGGAAATGGGCACGAGAGGTTGTGCTGATCGATCGCTTCCGAGATCGCCTGGAGGTTCCTGGGTATGGCATCGCCCACCCGGCCAGTATTACCGACCAAGGGGTCTTCGGGGATAACCTGAGGCTGTGGCTGCGTCCCTCCCGAAGACGGCTCTGGTCCAGATCAACACGACGGTCGGCGACCTCGATGGCAACTCGGCGAGGATCCTTTCCGGGGCGCGGGATGCGGTTGCCGCCGGGGCCGGGCTCGTGCTTTTTCCGGAGCTCTGCCTACCCGGCTATCCGGCCGAGGACCTATACCTGCGGACGGACTTCATCCGAGCCAATAGCGATGCCCTGGAGAGCCTCGCACCGGAGCTGGTCGGGGCGACCTTCCTGATCGGATACGCAGAGCCGGCGGGCGAGGCGGCTCCCGGACGGGCGATCGCCTTCAACTCGGCCGCGGTCGTCTCCAACGGCCAGATCGTCGGCACGTACCGAAAGCGCCTCCTCCCGAACTATGGGGTCTTCGACGAGCGGAGGACCTTCAGGCCGGGCCAGGAGCCCCTGGTACTCGATTCGGCCGGGGTCAGCGTCGGGCTGACGATCTGCGAGGACTGCTGGGAACCGACCGATCCAGTCGCCACCGACCTTGCACCCGATGCGAACCTGATCCTCAACCTCTCGGCCTCCCCCTATCACCGGGGGAAAGGTGCCGAGCGCGAGGCGATCTTCAGCGATACGGCGATCGCCCAGGGCGTCCCGGTCGCGGTCTGCAATCTTGTCGGCGGCCAGGACGAGCTCGTCTTCGACGGGGCCAGCGTTGCGATCGCGGCCGATGGCACGCCGTTGACGAGAGCGGCGAGGTTCGAAGAGGAGGTCCTACTGGTCGACTGGGGCGACGCGCCGGGCCCCGGCCCGCTGGATGGCGGTGTCGAAGAGGTCTACGGGGCTCTCGTCCTGGGGCTGAGGGATTACATCGACAAGAACGGGTTCGACCGGGTCGGGGTCGGACTCTCCGGGGGCATCGACTCGGCTCTGGTCGCGCTCCTCGCGAGGGATGCCCTCGGACCCGAGCGGGTATCGGTGGTGATAATGCCCTCCCCGTTCTCGAGCTCGGAGACCCAGGAGGACGCCCGGGCGCTCGGAGCGAAGCTCGGCTGCGAGACGCTCGAATACCCCATCGGAGGGCTGATGACGGGATACGAGGACCTGCTCGGGGAGGACGATCGGGGTCTTGCCGCAGAGAACATCCAGGCCCGCATCCGGGGCAATATCCTGATGGCCCTCTCGAACTCCCGTGGTTGGCTCGTCCTCACGACCTCGAACAAGAGTGAAGCGTCGGTCGGGTACTCGACCCTCTACGGGGACATGGCCGGCGGCTTCGCTCCGATCAGGGACGTGCCGAAGGGGCTGGTCTACGAACTGACCGAGTGGCGCAACCGCAATGGCGGGCCGGTTCCGCTCGGAATACTCGAGCGGCCGCCTTCCGCGGAACTGAGGCCTGACCAGCTCGACGTCGACTCACTGCCCGAGTACGACCTCCTCGACGAGATCATCAACCTCCACGTCGAGGGCGACCTCGGGCCGGCCGAGATCATCGCGAGGGGACTCGATCCGGAGACGGTACGCGCCGTGGTCGGGCTGGTGGACCGAGCCGAGTACAAGCGTCGCCAGTCGCCTCCGGGGACGAGGATCACGACCAGGTCTTTCGGGCGGGACCGGCGGATGCCGATCACCAATCGCTACCGACCGGCCTCGTCCTGATCGCTCCCGGCCCCGGCGGCCAGCGCCTCGAGGTCTACTCCATCGGGCGCATCCCTGACCGCGATCGTCATCTGGGCTACCGCACAGGTCCGGCCGTCCGAGTCGAGGATCTCGGCTCGCCAGACCCAGGTCATCCGACCCTTGTGGATCGCCTCGGCCCTGACCTCGATCCCCCCTGCCGAAACCGGCCTCAGGAAGCTGACCGAGATGTTCTGTCCCATCGCGACCCTGTTCTCGGCGAACACCGCCTTCGCGGTAGCCATCGAGCAGACCGACTCGACCAGGCTGGCCATCACACCGCCATGAAGGATTCCCATCGGCTGTCGCAGCTCGTCTCGCATGGAGATACGCGCACGGGTGTCGTCCGGTTCGCTCGAAACCCACTCGGTCCCGAGCAACTGGTCGAACGGCGACGGCGGAAAGCGGGTCTCGTCCACCCGGTGAGAATAACCCCGTAGGCTCCTCCGATGGCGCTCACCCGAGACCAGAAGGCACTCCTGACGCTCTTGCTGACCAGGAAGAAGTCGCCCGACGAGATCGCCGGCATCCTCGGCACCGACCGCTCCGACGTCGAAGCGAGGATCGTCGACTCCGTCGAAGCAGTTTCCCCTGGCGAGCCCGCGCTCCCGGCACCTGTAGCTCTTTCACTGGTCGGCCAGGCCGATCCGATTGCAAGAGCCGATTCGGCCTCGGCGCTCGCCGCCGATTCCAGGCTGGCTGAACGGGCCGCGAGGATACGGGCCGATCTCGCTTCCCAGTTCCCTCCGAAGGACGGCGACGCACACAACACAGCCCGCCGGGAGGTCGTTTGGCCCGCGAATCCGAAGCCGACTTCGGACGACGTCGCCTCCGAGAGCGGGGCCGAGCCTGATGCAGTGAACGTGGCCGGGGAGACCACCGACGCGGATGAGCCGCCCGGAAGGCGACTGACCCAGGCCAATCGCCGCCTTCTTTCGATCCTGATCTCCGCTGCCGGCCTCGTTGCCGTTATCGCCGCGGTCGTCCTTCTGGTCGGCGGAGGGGACGACGACCAGCCGACGGACGTTGGACCGACCGAGGCACGACTCTCTCCCGCCGAGGGCCAGAGCGGTCGCGGCAGCGTCGAGTTCGGCTTCGCCGGAACGAGTTTCGCAGCCAACATCTCGCTCTCCGGCCTCGATGAGAACCGGGCAGGCCAGAGCTACGCCCTGTGGCTGGATGGGCCGGTCGGAGCCTTCCCGGTCGAGCGGGTGAGGGTCGGCAAGCAGGGTGCAGTTGCCGGCCAGGCCGTGCTCAACGAGGCAATCATCTGCTTCATCGCGGCAGACCTGTTCACCGACCTCAAGCTCTCCCGCTCCGGGGATCCGGAATTTCGGAACGCGCTGCGTCAGGCCGTTCGGTCGGGCAACGGTGGACCGTTCCCCGAATACGTCGGGGAGACGGTCCTGACGGGTCGGATCACGATGCCTGATGACACCCGGGCAACCCTGGTCACGGAGTGCGGCGGTCGGACTCCCGGAACAGGCAGCCAGGGTTCATGATCCCGGCCGGGTCGAGCGCACGCTTCAGACCGAGCAATGCCTCGACCCCCTGAATGCCGATCCGGGCCTCGAATCCCTCGATGTGATCGCGCCCCACACCGTGGTGGTGGGATACCGGGAGTCCCAGGGCAGCGATCTCGTCGAGGGCCGAACGCTTGACCGACCTCCACGATTCGAGAGGCCCGTCCGGGCCGGGACTCGACACGACCGTGTAGTACAGGGACGCCGCGTCGGGGTAGGCATGCGAGAGGTGACAGAGCACCTCGCCCGTCATTCCCTGTCGACCCATGGCCGCAGAGGTCGCGTCACCGATGCGGCGATGGGCCTCCATGTAATCCGACCAGGGCGCAGCGGTCTCGAAGGTCTCGACCACCAGTCCCAGGTCCAGCAGCCCTTCCCTGAGATAGGGCCCGTGAAATCGGTTTCGGCTCCAGGACTTGCCCGGTCCCGATCCGAGTCGGACCCCGCCGTGACGGGCAAGTCCCCGACGCACGGTCTCGCGGGCCCTCCGGACTTCCTCGTCCTGCCCCTCGAAGCCGAGCAGCGTCAGCGCGCCCTCGGCCCTTCCCCGGAACTTCAGGTATCCCCCGAAGAGCCGTCCGAGCAGGCCCCCGGGGCCAGACATGGCGATGTTTAGCGAGGTTTCGTTCCGGTCGGAGAGCCTGAGCATGGCCGGAAGAATCCCCGCCTGTGCGAATCCACGAGTCAGCTCCACACCGGCCTCGAAGTCGGGCAGGATCCAGGCCTCGAACGACTTCGGAGCGAGCGGGGCTATCCGGACCTCTACCGCGGTGAACACACCGAGGACGCCCTCCGACCCCAGGGCCGCCTCGAGCAGCGATGGGCCCTCCGAAGCGTGACGGACCTTCGGTGTCTCGATCGTTCCCGACGGTGTGGCAAGTCTGACCCGCAGCACCATCTCGTCGAACCGACCGTAGCCGTTCGAGGCCTGGCCGGCCGAACGAGTCGCTGCGAATCCGCCAACCGTCGCGTACTCCCACGACTGGGGAAAGTGGCCCAGGGTGAAGCCCTGCTCGTTCAGGATGCGTTCGACCTCGGGGCCGCGCAACCCGGCCCCCAGCCAGGCCGTTAGTGACGCGGGATCGATCTCGACCGAATCGAAGGCCACGGTGTCGAGCGAGATGACCGGGCGTTCCGACTCGGCGGTGAGACCCCCGGTCACCGAAGTCCCGCCACCGAATGGGATCACGGCCGCACCGCACTCCGCCGCCGCGGCGAGAATCGCCTCGACGTGTTTTTCGTCCCTCGGAACGACGACGGCATCTGGAGCCCATGCGAGCGCTCCAGAGCGTCGGGCCAGGAGATCTTCGAGCGAGTGGCCATTCGCATGCCTGACGCGACTCTCGTGGTCGACGAACAGTGCCTCCGGACCGATCACGTCGAGGATCGAGTCCGTCAGATCGGCGGCCCCCGGGATCGCGACCTCTCCGAGGCCCGGCACATGGCTCGGCTCTGTCGTCGGGATGCCACGACTCGCGAGCAACTGCCGTACCCGTCCGTCCACGGCCGTCCCGACCGCAGAATCGCCCCAACCCCACCAACGGGTATCGGTCCTCGGTATGGAGCCTCCCGACATCGGTTCAGTCGGCTTCTGAGATCGCGTCGCGAAGTGCTTCGAGCGCATTCTCGAGCAGCTTCCTCTGGTCGGACTTCAGGGAAGGTCCGGCCAGTTTCGCGGCACCACGGAGCTCTCCTGCGAGGCTTACTTCGACCAAGGCCCCACGGTCGCTGCCGGTGATCTCGATCTCGGTCGCCTGGCGAGCGAGGTGGGTGCCGAAGGCCGTACCTTCGAGACGGTGCTCCCAGGCGACTCGCGAACCAACCTCGGCCTCGATCAGCTCGTAGTCGAGCCTCAGGCGCCTGCCCGAGTCCGCCTCCACGACCGATGTCCAGAGCAGCCCCGGCTCGCCCCTGGTGCCCTCGACCGACTCGACCCTGACCACCCGGGGCCACCAGGTGGCGAGGTTTCGCGGCTCGACGAGGAAATCGAATACCCGCTCGGCCCCGACCTCCAGTTCGACCTTCCTCGTCGTCTCGGGCAGCGTCGACCCCTCAGGAGTTCGCGACCCGACGAAGATCGCGGACCAGCAGGGACTGCTTCAGCTCCCCCATCGCCGTTGCCAGCGCCTCGAGCGAGTCGACCGCCTCCTTGCGACGACGGGGATTCCGGGAGATCAGCTTCGGCGCGAGCAGGGCCTCGACCAGCTGGGACTCCCGATCGGCCGACGTCCGGAAGGTCTTCAGGTTGCGTGGGCCGATACCGGCCTTGACCAACTCTTCGGCAGCCCGGACGACTGCGACGTCGGTCTCGTCGTATGCCTCGACGTCGGGGCTCGGAGGTTTGGCGATCAGACCGAACTCGACCAGATCCCTGAGCAGCTCGGGCTCGACTCCCGTTTCCTCGGCGAGGGTGATCAGGTCCAGCCTCTCTGCCGAGCGGGTGAGAAGTCGGGCGCGCCGGGAGCGATTTGCCGTATCCCCCGGGCGCTGGTCGAGGCTCGCCCCACCGGAGGCGAGTTCCTGACGGATCACCCGCAGGGGAAGGAACTCGTCACGCTGCAGCCTGAGGATCGTCCTCAGGCGGTCTACATCGGCCTGCGAGTACAGCCGGTAGCCACCCGGCGTCCTTCGTGGGGAAACCAGCTTCTGGTCCTCCAGATACCGGATCTTCGAGATGGAGACATCATCGAATTCCTTCGAGAGGAGTCGGGCTACCGCACCGATGGTCAGGGCCTTCCGGCCCTTCGAGTCCTTCCCGGGGGCGGTCCGCGTGGCGCCCGGGTCACGCTTGACGGGCGTCATCGCTCGAGGAAGCTGAGCTTGTACTTGCCGACCTGGATCTCGTCACCGTCTTCGAGCTTGCGCGACTCGACCCGGTGACGATTGACGTAGGTTCCGTTCAACGAGCCGAGGTCGTCGATGTAGACACCGTCGTTCCTCTCGACCAACAGGGCGTGGTTGCGGGAAACGGTGACGTCGTCTAGGAAGATCGCCGCATCGGGACTTCGCCCGATCGCCATCCGCTCGCCCTCGACGGGAAAGACCTCCCCGGAACGCCCACCGCCACTTCGGATGACCAGGCTGGCACCGGGAACGTCGATCCCGGGCTCGACTTCGATCGCGTCCTGCTCTCCGGTCTCGCCTATCCGGTAAGTGCTGGTCGTCGGCTCCTCGGTCGACTCGACGGAACCCAGGAAGGCACCGCACTTCTGACAGTAGTTCGCCCCCTCGGCATTTACGAAGCCACACTCGGTGCAATGAAGAGCCACAGGGCGATTATAGGGCCGCGACCCAAGCGTCAACCTCTGGTTGAAGGTTGGTCGTCACCTTCCATCGTGGCGAGCCGACTACGGCCATCCCTGACATAGAGGAAGCTGGCCGCCCAGGCCATGACGACCCCGATCACCAGCAGTACGTCGGGGAACCAGCCGGGGATCACGAGGGCGAAGAAGATCGCCGACATGACCGGAAAAACCGCCATCCTGCCGATCCAGTTGACCTCGAGGTCGATCCCCTTGGCAAGGGCCCACCGTGCCAGGATCAGGGTCCCGAGCTCGCGGACTACGAGCAGGGCGAGGAGCACCCTCGGCAAGAGGTCGAACTCCCAGCAGACGACGATTCCGGCGACGATCACCAGACGGTCGACCACCGGATCGAGCAGTGCGCCGAGGCGTGAGTACTGACCGGTGACCCTGGCCAGCAGTCCGTCGAGGTAATCGCCTGCGGCGATCGCCCAGAAGATCACAGCCGCCGCCAGTGAAACACCACCCTCGCTCCCGCTCTCGAAGGAGAGATAGACGAAGGCCGGGATGCCGATCAGCCTCAACAGCCCGATCAAGTTTGGGAGCGTGAAGGGTCTGAGGGGCTGACCGCTCCGGGTGGCCGTCGGCTCGGGACCCGACCTGTCGAGTCCGAAAACCCGCCTGCGCCTGCCCCGGCCGAAGGGGTCGACACGGGTCAAATCAGGCCATCTCCCGGACGATCCGGACGATCTCGTCGACGGCCCCCTCGACCCCGATCTCGAACTGCTCACCGGAGCGCCTCCAGGTCGCCTCGAGGACTCCGGCCCCGAGGCTCTTCCTGCCTGTCACCACCCGGAGGGGGCAGCCGATCAGCTCGGCATCGGTCAGCTTCTGGCCAGCGCTGCCTTCGCGATCGTCGTAGAGAAGGTCGACTCCGGCCTCGCGGAGCTCGGCATAGAGCCGGTCGCCGTACTCCGTCGCCTCCTCACCGGTCTTCCCCAGTACGACCAGCTCTACCGGCCAGGGAGCTACGGCAGCCGGCCAGTTGAGCCCCTGGTCGTCGGCACCCTGCTCGGCGAGGGCAGCGATGATCCGGGCCGGCCCGATTCCGTAGCTGCCCATCACGACCGGATGCTCTTCCCCGTCCTCGTCCAGGTAAGTAGCTCCGAGTGCCTCGCTGTAACGCGTGCCAAGCTTGAAGATGTTGCCGATCTCGATAGCCCGCTCGAGCCGGATCGGATCTCCCTCCGGCCCGGCGTCGCCTTCCCTGACGCGACGGATGTCAGCATCCTCGAACTCGAAGTCGCGGCCCGGAGCGACCCCGCGCAGGTGAAGGTCCGGCCGGTTCGCCCCGCAGACCAGACCCTCACCGGCCACGTGGCGATCCTTGATGATCCGGACCGAGGCGCCGACCGGACCGACGAACCCCGGAGGGCCTATCCCGTCCTCGATCTCCCCGGCGGTAGACGGCCGAAGCTCGAGGCCCGTTGCGTTGCCGAGCATGACGGGGTTGACCTCGTCGTCGCCTCGAACCAGGGCAAGGACCACCTCGCCGTCGGTCGCCGTGAACGGGACCGCCTTGATCAGAGCCGCCTGAGGCAGACCGAGCGATCCCGCGACTTCTTCCACGGTCTTCAACCCGGGGGTCTCGACTTCTTCGAAGGCCGCCCGACCCGAAGGCAACTCGGCAACCGGGGGCACGCCGACGGCAACCTCGACGTTCGCTGCGTAACCCGAGGAGATCGCGACCTCGTCTTCGCCGGCAGGACAGGGGGCCATGTACTCGTGAGCGCCGGCGCCACCCATCATCCCGACGTCGCTCGCCACCCGGTACCAGTCGAGGCCGCAACGATCGAAGATCCGGTCGTAGGCGTCGATGCACGACGAGTAGGAGCGCTCGAGGCCCTCCTCGTCGCGGTCGAAGCTGTAGGCATCCTTCATCACGAACTCGCGCGTCCTCAGGATCCCGGCCCGCGGCCGCGGCTCGTCCCGCTCCTTGACCTGGAACTGGTAGAGCAACTTGGGAAGATCCCGCCAGGAGCGGAGTTCGTCCGCGAGGTGAACGGTGACTGCCTCCTCGTGGGTCATCGCGAGGACCAGCGGGGAACCCTTTCGGTCTTCGAGTCGGAACAGTTCCTCGATCCCGATCCGCCCGGTCTTCTCCCACGGGCCGGAGGGCTGAAGAACGGGCATCAGCATTTCCTGAGCTCCGATCGCGTCCATCTCCTCCCTGATGATCTGCTCGACCTTCCGGTGGATGCGCCATCCGGCCGGCAGATAGGTCCAGAGCCCGGCGCCCAGCTGGCGGACCATCCCGGCCCGAACCAGGAGCTGGTGGCTCACGGCCTCGGCGTCGGCCGGACTCTCCCTCAGAGTGGGCAGGAACGCTTGCGAGAGCCGGGTCATCGGCCGAAATCCATTCGGCTCAGGTCCGGGTGAACCGCCGGCCGGAGGTCGGAGACTCCGACTCGTCGAGCAGTACGCGATCCGATTCGCCTTCCGCGGCGGCCTCCTTCTCCATCCGGGCGATCTTCTCCGGGGTCAGATCGTCGGCATTCTCGGCCTCGATCTTTCTGACCCACTCCTCGCCCACGGCAGCCTCGCCCTCATCGAAGACGACCGAGCCACGCTCGAGCGAGAGGTCGATCTGTTCGAAGAGCTCGTCGACCAGACGTTCAGTCGGCACCTTCTTGAGCGCCTTCCCGCCCGCGAAAACGACCCCCTCGTCCTTGGCCCCTGCGATACCGAAGTCGGCGTGCTTTGCCTCACCGATCCCGTTGACGGCACAACCCAGGACCGCGACCTCTATCGGCTCCTCGTAATCCTCCAGCCTCCGCTCGACCTCCGCGACCACGGTGTCCATGTCGAACTGGAGCCGGCCGCAGGTCGGACAGGCGATCAGGACCGGTCCCCGCTCACGCAGCTGAAGCGCCTTGAGTATCTCCCAGGCGACCTTGACCTCCTCCTCGGCGTGGAAGGTCGAGAGGCTGACCCTGATCGTGTCGCCGATACCGTCGGCCAGCAGGGCCCCCAGGCCGACTGCGGACTTCAGCGAACCGGACCACTTCGTCCCCGCTTCCGTGATGCCGAGGTGGAGCGGGTACGGGATCTTTTCCGAGAGCAGCCTGTTGGCCTGGATCGTGTCCGGGACGTTGGTCGACTTGATCGAGACCTTGAAGTCGGTGAACCTGAGGTCCTCCATCAGCCGGACGAACTCGATTGCCGCCTCGACCAGGGCCTCGACCGGATTCTCTTCCTCGAGCGCGTGGAGATGCTTCGGTAGCGAACCGGAGTTAACCCCGATCCGCATTGGCACGCTGGCCTTCGAGGCACGCTCGGCGACTTCGGCGACCTTGTCCCTACCACCGATGTTTCCGGGGTTCAGCCGGATCGAAGCCGCGCCGGCATCGATCGCCTTCAGTGCGAGGGTGTGGTTGAAGTGGATGTCTGCGATCACCGGGATCGGCGAGCGCTCGACGATCTCCCGGAGCGCCCTCGCGTCCTCGTCGCGCGGCACGGCGACCCGCACCAGCTCCGAGCCGGCCTCGGCGACCTTCTCGATCTGATCCATCGTCGCCTCGATGTTGGCCGTCTCGGTCTTGGTCATCGTCTGGACGACCACCGGGGCGCCACCGCCGACCGGGACACCGCCAACGAATATCTGTCGCTTCGATGCCATCAAGTCAGGCTACCGGAGCCGGTCAGACTGACCGGCCGGCCCAGGCCTCGAGCAACCAGCCGAGATCCTCGGCGGTCACGAGGGGGTCCAGGATCAGGTCGTCCGGACCGAGGTCCCTCGGCTCGCCCTTGAGCCTGGTGCTGGCCCGCCCGACCCCACGGGCGATCGAACCGGTTCTCCTGCGAGGGACGACACCGTGGTCGATCCTCTCCTCCGCCGGGTGGACGAGCGGGAATCCGAGCGGGTTCTCCCCCTCGACCCAGGCGAAGGCCGCGGCGAGGGAATCCTCCCCCATTCCCCGAAGGGCGATCGCCGGAAGGGCGATCTGGTTCACGGTCAGGACCGGGAAGAGCTCGGCTCCGGTGCCGCGTTTGGTGTCGATCACCCCAGGCCAGGCCCCCCCTTCCTTCTGGAGGCCCAGTATCGCCTCCGCGACCCGGTCGATCTCAACCTCCGGAACCCGCTCCGGCCCAGCCTGCCGAAGGCCATGCAGGGCAAAGAACTGGGCCGAGACCGGCCCGAGGCTTCCCCCGAACCTGTGATGCGCATCGAGGAAGATCCCGGACTCGCCGATTCGCTCGCGCAGGCCGCCGACCGCTTCGCCGAGCAGGGCATCGGGGTCGCCGCCCTCGATCACCGCCGCCTCACCCGCCCCGCAGGCGAGCAGTGCGAGATCCTCGAGCGGAAGACGGTCCGTCCGGCTCGGCATACGCCTCCTGACCCGGGCGACCACCTCCGGGACTGCCGAGCCGTCGGTCCTCGCCTCAGCCCAGAGCGCTAGAGCAAGCTCGCCGATTCCCAGCGCCGGGTCCGAGAGCGACCCGAGCATCCCGGTCCTAAGTGCCCCGATCGAAAGCCCGTTCGCCTCGGCGGCCCCCTCCTCCCTTGCCAATCCGATCAGGGCAACGGCCGACGAGCGGACGGGACTGCCGTCTACTCCTGGGAGGGGATGGAATAGCCCGTCGGCTCCCTGGAGCTCCGGGAGCCTCGTCAGGGCTATCCGCTCCAGCGCGGCCGGGTCAACCGGCAACTTCGGTACCGACCTCGCCTTCGTAGAGCCCTTCGATCTCGTCCGAGTACTTCTCGGCGATCGGCTTTCTCTTCAGCTTCATGGTCGGGGTCAGCTCGTCGCCACCCGGTACCCATTCCCTGGGCAGGACCAGGAAGCGCTTGATCTGTTCGACCCGGGCGAGCTTCGTGTTCCCTTGCTCGACCGCTGCGCGAACGGTCTCCAGCAGGTCGGGGTTCGCGGCGAGGGCCTCGACCGTGACATCCTCGATTCCCTGCTGTCCAGCCCACATCGGGGCGAAGTCGGGGTCGAGCGATACCAGGGCGACGTTGTAGGGACGCTGGTCCCCAACGCAGCACACCTGGTCGATCAACGGCGAGGAACTCTTGATCTCGGCCTCGATGTTGGCCGGCGACATGTTCTTGCCGGCGGCACTGATGATCAACTCCTTCTTCCGATCGACGATCTTCAGGTAGCCGACCTCATCGAGCTCGCCGATGTCGCCTGTGTGAAGCCAGCCATCCCCATCGATCGTCTCGGCCGTGGCCTTGGGCATGTTGCGGTACCCGAGCATCGTGAGACCGCCACGGACCAGGACTTCGCCGTCTTCGGCCAGCCTGATCTCGACCCCCGGGGTCGGCGGGCCGACGGTTCCGATCCGGACTGCCTCGGGCGGGTTGACGGTCCCGCCGCCGCAGGTCTCCGACAGCCCCCAGAGTTCGCAGAGGGGGAGGCCGATCGCGTGGAAGAACTCGAGTACTTCCCGTGGGGTCGGGGCCGCCCCGACGTTGATCGTCACGACCTGATCGAGCCCAAGGGCCGACCGGAGTGGTGCGAAGTAGTTCTCGTCCGCCTCGGACACCCTCGCGGCAAGGTCCTCGGGGACCTCCTCGCCAGCCTGCTCGAGCTGGATCTTCCGGACCGCGTCGGCGATCGCGGCCTGAAGCGGCTCACGCGTTTCGTCGGGCTGGCCGGCAACCGTCGACTCGAGCCCCCCCTTCAGCTTCTCCCAGATGCGCGGCACAGCGAAGAACCACTGGGGCCGAACCTCGGGAAGGACCTCCCGAACGGCGTTGTAGTCGTCGACGGAGGTCACTTCGAAACCGAACACTGCGGGCAGGTAGTGGTGGGCAGCCCGTTCGGCGATGTGCGCCGACGGCAGCCAACTGATGACCCGCGAGTGGTCCGGGAACTGGACGATCTGATTGGTGCTGGCGGCCGTGAACATCAGATTCTTATGGCTGAGCTGGACGCCCTTGGGCGGCCCAGTGGTACCGCTGGTGTAGATCAGGGTGAGGATGTCGTCCTCGGTCAACTCGCCCGCAGCTGCCGCTCCGTCGAATTCGGGGTCGAGCGCTTCCAGGTCCGAGAGCGCCATCGTTCCCTCCGGGGCATTATCACCCGGATCGACGACCACCACCTGCGGTGCCGGATCGAGGTTTGAAACCGCCGCTTCGATCACCGGGAGGAAAAGCTGTTCCGTGACCACCACCTTGGTCTCGGCATCCTTCAACAGGTACTCGATCTGGTCGGGGGTGTAGGTCTGGTAGATCGAGAACGGCGTACCGCCGGCCGTCACGACGCCGAAGTCGACGATGTGGAACTCTGGCCGGTTGACCAGCATCAGCGCGACGGTATCGCCCTTGCCGATCCCGACCTTCCGAAGGCCGCCCGCGATCCGGTCGACTCGCTCCACACCCTCTCCCCACTTGATCGAGATCGAACCGTCACGTGTCTTGACCCAGATGCGGTCGGGGTTCTGGGCGGCCGTTATCCGAAAGGCTTCGGCCAGGGTTGCAGCATCCTTCGCTTCTGTCGCCATCTGTTCCTCCCGTTTCGCTGGTCCGCGGAATTTAGCGGGAAAACAGGTGGCCCGCCGGGATCACCGGACCCCAAATCCCTCGCCGGTAAGCCTGCCGATGTCATTCGTCAGGCCGATGAAGAAGAGCCCCAGGACGAGGGCGAAGCCGATGATTCCCGCCCGCTCCATCACGGCGTATGGAACGGGTCTACCCCTGATCTTCTCGATGACGCTCCAGAAGATGTGACCTCCGTCGAGCGGCAGGAACGGAAACAGGTTGATTATCCCGAGCGAAAGGCTGATCAGGGCGATGATCGTCAGGGCCTGTCTGGAGGAGTTGTCGATCGCCTGCCGGGTGACCTCGTAGCTCCCGGCTACACCGGAGAGCTCCTCACGACGCTCGGACTTGTACAGCTCGGAGAGCACCCCGACCGTCTCGCTGGTGACCCTCCACATGAAATCGAGCGATATGCCGGCCGCCTCGGGGACCGACGGCGAGAGCGGCTCGGTGGCGAATGCGAAGCCGACCCTTGGCCTGTCGACCTGGGCGTCGTACCGGGGCCGGATCTCGATCGTCCGGAGCGTGCCGTCCCTGAGAACCGTCAGTTCGGCCGGGTCCGCCGCGAGGCAGCCATCGACCGGCCGCCCGCTGCACCGGTGCGTACCGATCTGCTCCGCCAGCTCCTGCTCGTCACCGCGGATCCCGTCCACGGCAACCAATCGGTCGCCCTCTACCAGCAGTCCGGTCGCCGGCGACCCCGCCTCCACCCGCTCGATCCGGTCGGTCGAATCCTCCACGCCGAAGGCGAGGAAGAAGAGGATCACGAAGGCGATGGCGATGTTGACCGCCGGTCCGGCCGCGATCACCACGATCCGCTTCCAGACCGGCTGACGGTAGTACGCCCGGGGAGCCACTTCTTCCGGGATCTCCTCTTCGGGGTTCATACCCGTGATGCGTACGAAGCCGCCGAGGGGGATAGCGCCGATCCCGTACTCGGTCTCACCCCGCTTGAACGAGAAGAGTTTCGGCGGGAAGAAGAGGAAGAACTTCTCGACCCTCATCCCAGTCGCCTTGGCGGCGACGAAGTGACCGGCCTCGTGGAGCACGATCAGGGCACAGAATGCGAGGAAGGCGAGCAGGAAACTCATCGACGCATCGCCCCGCCGACCAGCTCGGTCGCCCTCGTGCGGGCCTCCCGGTCGACCTCGAGCAGCTCCTCGAACCCGACCACCGGACCATTACCCATCTCCTCGAGCACGGACTCGATCAACCACGGGATCCGGTCGAAGGGCAGGTCCCCCGCGAGAAAGGACCCGACCGCCACCTCGTCGGCCGCATTGAGGACGCAGGGGGCGATGCCACCCGCCTGGCCGGCGGCCTTCGATATGCCGAGGCAGGGGAACGTCAGATGATCGACCTCGCGGAACTCGAGCGAGCCGAGCTTCGCGAGATCGAGCCGTTCCACCGGGAGGTCGAAACGCTCCGGACCGGAGAGGGCGTAACCGATCGGTACGCGCATGTCGGGCATGCCGAGGTGCGCGAGCTGGGCTCCGTCGGTGAACTCGACCAGCGCATGGACGATCGACTGGGGATGGACAACCACGTCGATGGCTTCGTACGGGAAGCCGAAAAGATGGTGGGCCTCGATCATCTCGAATCCCTTGTTCATCAAGGTCGCCGAATCGATCGTGATCCTCCCGCCCATTTCCCAGGTCGGGTGACGGAGCGCCTCCTCCGGAGTTACCCCGGCAAGGTCGGTCCGGCCCAGGAAGGGGCCTCCGGAGGCGGTCAGGACGAGCCGCTCCACGCTCCCGGCCGGCTCCTTCCTCAGCAGCTGGTCGAGCGCGGAGTGCTCGGAATCGACCGGGATGATCCTCGTCCTGGTCCCCTCGGCAAGGGGAATCAGCAGCTCGCCGGCAATCACCAGGCTCTCCTTGTTGGCCAGGGCGAGTGGGAGCCCGAGGGCAAGGGCTGCGACCGATGGCATCAGTCCGGCTGCACCGACGATCGCGTTCAGAACGAAGTCGGGCTCGGTCGCCTCGATCAGCTCGACCCCCGATCCCGGCCCCGAGAGCACGGATCCCGGGAACGCCCGCTCGAGATCCGGCCCGACCACGGCGTCCCCGATGGCAATGGTCTCGACGCCGAAGGACTGCGCCTGTCTCGCAAGGCCTTCCCAGTCCGACCCTGCGGATAGCCCGGCAACGGTGAACTCGTCCGAATCCTCGAGCACGCTGAGCGCCTGTCGCCCGATCGATCCGGTCGAGCCGAGGATCGTGATCCGCTTCCGGTCCATCACCCGATTATGGGGTATCGACCGGCCCGGCCCCTAGACCAGAAGAAGCGAAACGTAATACCCCACCACCACCGTGAAGAAGGCGGCGTCGAGCCGGTCCAGGACGCCACCGTGGGCCCCGAACACGCCACCGGCGTCCTTCGTGCCGAGGTCCCGCTTCAACATCGACTCGAAAAGGTCACCGAGCGGGGCGGTCAACGCGACCGCAGCGCCGAGGATGAGGGCGTCCGTCCCCGAGAGCCAGTCCTGGTAGAGGCCGGCCGCCCAGACGGCCAGGATGCCGAGCACGATTCCACCGATCAGGCCCTCGACGGTCTTGTTCGGTGAGAGCCGCGGTGCGAGGGGCCGCGAGCCGAACAGGCGACCGACCGCGTAGGCACCGGTGTCGGCGACGAAGGTCCCGATCAGGACGTCGATCAGCAGGCCCGTTCCATACTCCGGGATGTCCCTGAGCAGGATTGCGTGGACCAGGGGGATGCCTATCCAGAAGAGGCCGAGGAGGGAGATCGAGAGCGAAACCGTGATTCCAGTCCGGTCCTTCCTCCTCAGTGCGAAGAGGAAGAGCAGCGGGAATGGAACCGCGAAGGCAAGCAGGATCGTGGTGTCGGTGCCGAGCGCTGCAGCGAGGATGAAGCCGAGTAGCCCGAGGTAGATCGGGACGGGAAGGGGATCCTCGTCCTGCGCCATCGCGATGAACTCCCTCGCACCGAGAATTCCGATCACCAGCAAGCCGCCCGCGAACCAGGCTCCGCCTGCCACCACGATCACGATCGCCACGACGATCAACGGAACTGCGTGGAGGATGCGCTTGCCGGTCTCGCGGCTCATCGGGGAACCCTGCCGCCGAACCTGCGGGACCTTCCCTCGTATTCCTCGAGGCACTCGACCAGGCTGTCGCGCCCGAAGTCAGGCCATAGTTCGTCCCTGAAGACCATCTCGGAATAGGCGCACTGCCAGAGGAGGAAGTTGGAGAGCCGCCGCTCACCGCTCGTCCTGATCAGGAGGTCCGGGTCGCCCATGTCGGGGGCGTAGAGATTGGCCGCGAAGGCCTCCTCCCCCCCGCCCTCGTACCCGGCCGCGGCATCGACAAGCTCGGAACGACCGCCGTAGTTGAAGGCGACGAAGAGCGTGATCCGGTCGTTCCCGGCCGTGGTCGACTCGGCCCAATCCATCTTCTCGACGAGACCCGGCTCGAGGCCCTTCCTGCGGCCGACGAACCGCATCCGAACCCCTTCGGCAGAGAGTTCGGGCGTTTCGTCAGTGATCCGGCGGCCGAACATGGCCATCAGGGTGTCGACCTCGGAGTCCGGGCGGCCCCAGTTTTCGGTCGAGAAGGAGAAGACGGTCAACTCCTCGATCCCGAACTCGACCGCATCGCGAAGACGGGCCTTGACGGTGTCGGCTCCTGCCTCGTGACCCCGCTCGACCGGGAGGCCCTTCGAAGCCGCCCATCGACCGTTCCCATCAGTGATGATCGCGACGCGGCTAGGCCAGCTCAAACTTCGAGGATTTCCTCTTCCTTGCCCTTCAGCATGGTGTCGATCTCCCCGATTGACCCGTCGGTCAGCTCCTGGAGGCGGTTCTCGGCCCGGTGTTCGTCGTCGGCACCGGCCTCACCCTCCTTCTTTAGCTCCCTTAGGTCGCCCATCACGTCACGGCGGACGTTGCGGATCGCGACCCGACCCTCCTCGGCGATCCCGTGGAGGACCTTGACCAGCTCCTGACGACGCTCTTCGGTCATCTCGGGGATCCCTAGCCTGATCACGTTCCCGTCGTTGTTCGGCGTAAGGCCGACGTCGGAATCGAGGATCGCCTTTTCGATCATCGCGATCGCCGACTTGTCGTAAGGGGTAACGACGAGAAGCCGGGCCTCGGTCGCAGCAACGTTCGCAAGCTGATCGAGCGGGGTCTCGGCCCCGTAGTAGTCGACCGTGATCCGGTCCAGGAGATGGGGCGTCGCCCGCCCCGTCCTTACGGTTGCGAATTCGCTCCGCGTGGACTCGACCGACTTCGACATCCTTCCGGCCGCATCGTCGAGCAGTTCGTCGATCACTTGACTCCCTCCACATCGCCCGCTTGTACGGACTGGCTGACCAGCGTTCCCACCTTCTCCCCGGAGACGATCCTATCCATGTTGCCGTCGACTCCCATGTTGAAGACGTGGATCGGAAGGTCGTGGTCCATGCAGAGGCTCAGGGCGGTCGAATCCATCACCCCAAGGCCCCGTTCGATCGCCTCCATATGGGTTATCTCGGGAAGGAACTCGGCTGCCGGATCCACCGAGGGATCGCGGTCGTAGACCCCTTCGACCCCGTTCTTGGCCATCAGGATCGTCTCGGCCCTGATCTCGAGTGCCCGGAGCGCCGCG
>JAUMBO010000115.1:33720-46768 GCA_032119635.1 Solirubrobacterales bacterium | reverse complement strand
CACCGCCTCGGAGGTATGGGCGTAGTCGACCAGCACGCCGAACTCCTGGCCCTCGTCGACCGGCTCCAGGCGCCCCGGGACCGGCGAGGCACCGGCGAGCGCCCCGGCGGCAAGCCCGGGCTCGACACCGAGCGAGATCGCCCCGGCCAGGGCCGCGACCGCGTTGGCGACGTTGAAGGCCCCGGGCAGCGGCACCTCTACCGCGAGCTCCCCGTCCGGAGTGGTGACGGTGAAGCGGGAGCCCGTCCGGTCGAACTCGATCCCGTGCGCTGCGTAGTCGGCGGGGGTGCCGGCAGTCGAGAAGGTCAGCGCACCGAACTCCCCGGCCAGCCTCGCCCCGTAGGGGTCGTCGGCGTTGACCAGGATGACCCCGGGGCCGAACTCGAACAGCCTTCGCTTGGCCAGGAAGTAGGACTCCATGTCGCCGTGGTAGTCGAGGTGGTCCTGGCTCAGGTTGGTGAAGATCGCCAGGTCGAAGGCGATCGCGTCGGTCCGGTGCTGGTCCAGGGCGTGGGAGGAGACCTCCATCACGCAGGCCGTGTCGCCGGCTTCGGCCATCCGACGGAAGGTCGCCTGGAGCTCGACCGACTCGGGCGTCGTCCGCTCCACCTCCTCGTCCCTGCCGCCGACCACTTGCCGGACCGTCCCGATCAGACCCGTCTTCCGGCCGTCCGCCTCGAGCAGGTCACGGAGCAGGAAGGCGGTCGTGGTCTTCCCGTTGGTCCCCGTGATCCCGGCCACGGTAAGCCCGGCGGTCGGGTCGCCCTCGAAGGTCGAGGCGATCGGCGCCATCGCCTGCCGGACGTTCCCGACCACGACTTCCGGCACCCCGAGGTCCAGCGGCCGTTCGACCACCAGCGCCGCGGCCCCGACCCTTACCGCGTCAGGGGCGAACCGGTGGCCATCGGTCACCGTTCCCGGGACGCAGAAGTAGAGCCAGCCCGGCTCGACCCGGCGGCTGTCGTAGGCGAGGCCGGCGATTTCGGTCGAGGGGTCCCCCTCGATCCGGGCACCTTCGAGTGGGCCGGCGATCTGGTCGAGCCGCATGGCCCGATTCTAGGTCGCTAGCCGGTGGGTACCCCGAGGTACGGCAGGGCGAACTCGGCGATCTGGCCGAAGGCCGGTGCCGCGACCTGGCCGCCGGAGTTGCCGTACTTCGGCTCGTTGACCATCACCGCGACGACTATCTCCGGATCCTCGACCGGGGCCATGCCGACGAACGAGGCGACGTACCGCGTCTCCGAGTAGCCGCCCTCCTCGGCGATCTGGGCCGTACCGGTCTTGCCGGCCGCCGAGTAGCCGTTGACCTCGACCTCCGAGGCCGTACCGCCGGCACCCAGGACCCCCTCGAGCATCGAACGGACCTCGTAGGCCGTCTCCGGCGAGATCACCTGCCGGCCGCGGTCGACCGGCACGTCCCGCCCCGCGACCGAGCGGACCAGCCGCGGCGTGCGGAGCGTCCCGTCTCCGGCCAGCGCCGCGTAGGCCGAGGCCATCTGGATCGGGGTGACCGAGAGGCCCTGGCCGATCGGAAGGTTGATCATCGTCGTTCCGGACCACTCCTCGTAGGGCGGGACGATCCCCTGCTCCTCGCCGGGGTACTCGATCCCGGTCGCCCGTCCGAACCCGAACCGGTCGATCCACTTCGAGAACTCGCGGCCCCCGACCCCCATTCCGATCGTGATCGCGCCGACGTTCGATGACTGGGCGAGGATCTCGCCGACCGAGAGGGTCACGGTGCCTCTCGGATGGGCCTCCTCGACGGTGCGGTCGTAGAGCGTGTAGGACGGGGCGAGGGTGAAGGCGCTTCCCGGGGCAACGGTCCCCTCCTCCAGCGCTGCGGCGACCGTGAACGCCTTGAAGGTCGAGCCCGGTTCGTAGGTGTAGGAGGTGGTGATGTTCCGGAGCTCCTCCTCGTCCGCCTCGTCGAGGTTCTCGAGGTCGAGGGCCGGCCAGTTGGTCATCGCCAGCACGTCGGCGTCGTCGGCGTCGAGCACCACCATCGAGGCGTTGACCGGGTCGTTCGCTTGTCCGACCTCATCCATCACCCGCTCGGCTTCGGCCTGGATCGCCGCGTCGAGGGTCAACTGGACCGGCCGGCCGTCCCTGGGGTCGCGGATCGTCTCGAACGAGATCGGCGACTCGGTCGCGTCCTGAACGATCCGGCGTTCGCCGTCAACCCCGCGCAGGACCTCGTCGTACTCGCTCTCGAGGCCGGTCAGGCCCTTCCCCTCGGCCGAGACCGCCCCGACCACCTGGGCGGCAAGCGAGCCCTGGGGCCGGGTCCTGATCGTGTCGGGATGCTGGCCGATCGCCTCGTAGCCGAGTTGCTCGACCGCCCCGGCCCTGACCAGGTCGACCTTCCTCTCGATGTAGGAGAACCCGCCCTCGGCGGTCATCGAGTCGAGCACCTCGGTCGGGTCGGCTCCCAGCGCGTTGGCCACCTCCTCGGCCTGCTCAGCCGGTTCGGTCACCTGGTAGGGCGTCGCGAAGATGCTCATCCCCGGCTCCGAGCCGGCCAGTGGCCTGCCGAACCGGTCCTGGATCTCGCCCCTGAGTCCGGGCACCTGGATCAACTCCTGCTGCTGACCGGCGGCATCGCTGGCCAGGGCCGACCCGTTCACACCCTGGAGCCAGAAGGAGCGGGCGAAGAGACCCGTCAGGAGAAGCAGCGAGGCAAAGAAGAGTAGACCGACCCTCGCCTGCGGACGGATCACCTCGGGGTCATCCCTCCTCGGCGGCCAGTCGCTGGGCCGCTGCGGCGATGTCGGACGGGGAGTGCTCGACGAACCGGACGGTCATCGGGTCCGGCGAGACCATGCCGAGTTCGGTCGCCCCCTCCTGGACGTGGGGGATCGAGACGGCGACCGTGCCGGTCGACTCGAGGATCGCGTTTTCCCGCTCGAGCGCCTGGATCTGGGTCAGGTTGCGGCTCGCCTCGGTGCCGAAGCTGACCGCGACCAGATTGACCGCCACCAGGCCGGTCAGGAGGATCGCAATCACGACGATCCAGGTGCGGCTCCTGGAAAGGCCCCGGACCGCGCCGGAATCCGGTAGCCGTACGACCGCCTGGGCGACCCGGGCCGAGCGACCCGTGATGCCACGCTCGGTCCCCTCGCGCCGGCGGACCGGACGGGGCCTGGCGGCCGGCCGTGGCCGCCTGCGACGGGAAGGTGCCGGCAGCACGGTTGCCGCCTGGGTCGGGGGTGCCATCAGCCTGCGCCTTCCAGTTTGGTCGCGACCCGGAGCCGGGCCGAGCGGGCCCTGGGGTTGCGTTCGACCTCTGCCGGGGAGGGCGTCAACGGGCGCCGGGTCAGGATCTCGGCCTCGGGCTCGTGACCACAGACGCAGACCGGGATCTCGGGCGGGCAGGTGCAGCCCTGGGCCAGGGCGACGAAGAACCTCTTCACCCGGCGGTCTTCGAGCGAGTGGAAAGAGATGACGCCCATCCGGCCGCCGACCGGGAGTACCTCCCAGGCGATCGGCAGGGCTGCGTCGATCGACTCGAGTTCGCCGTTTACCGCTATCCGAAGGGCCTGGAAGGTCCGACGGGCCGGATGGGCCGATCCGAAGCGGGCCGCGGTGGGCATCCCGGCCCGGGCGGCATCGGCGAGGTCGGAAGTCGTCTCGAGCGGCCGACGGGTGACGATCTCACGGGCGATTCCGGCCGAGAACCTCTCTTCGCCGAGCGTCTTCAGGATCTGGCGGATCCGCGACTCGGGCCACTCGTTGACGATCGTCCGGGCGGTCAGCTCCTGGCGGGGATCCATCCTCATGTCCAGCGGCGCCTCGTGGGAGTAGGAGAAGCCCCGTTCGGCGGCATCGAGCTGCAGCGAGGACATTCCGAGGTCCATGTAGAGCGCATCGACCTTCACCCCCTCGTCCCTGAGGCCGATCAAAGCCTGGCTGAACTCACCCTGAATGAAGCGGGTCCGGCAGCCGGCCCCGGCCTCGAAGGCGCGGAATCGCTCGGCCGCTACCGGGTCGCGGTCGATCGCGATCAGGGTGCCCTGGGGGCCGATCCGGTCGGCGATCAGCCGGGCGTGGCCACCGCCGCCGAAGGTGCAGTCGACGACCGTCTCCCCCGGGCGGGGGTTGATCAGGTCGACCAGCTCGGTCGCCAGCACGGGTACGTGTTCCTCGGCCGGTGGGTTCACTGTCCGCTCCCACGCCGTGAGCGCCGCCTGGGCGCTCACGCCCCGGCCTCCGACATCCCCTCGGCGATTTCGGGGAACTCCCTGCGGAGCTCCTCCTGTTCGCTGTTCCAGGCCTCGGTCGACCAGATCTCCAGGTACTCGCCCGCACCGATCACCGTGCAGGAGTCCTTCAGGCCGGCGCTCTCGACCAGGTGGCCCGGGATCCTCACCCGTCCGGCCGAGTCGAGCTCGCCCTCGGCCGCGCCCGAGTTGAACAGCCGCCGCATCTTCCGGGCGTTCGCCCCGAACGGGCTGTGCGGGGCGATGTACTGGTCCGACATCGCGTCGAAAGCCTTCTCGGTCATCAGCCAGAGGCAGCTGTCGGGCCCCTTGGCCAGGACGAGCGGTCCGTCGAGTGCCTCACGGAAGCCGGCCGGAACGGTGAGGCGGTCCTTCGAGTCGAGGCTGTGTTCGTACTGGCCCCTGAAAGCCACCTTGGTCCCTCTTGCCTTCCTCTCGCCCTTTGGTGTTCGCCCGGGTGATTCCTGAAAGTTCGTCTCGGTCCGACCTGGCCCCGAGGTGAAGATTCGAACCGGGGTGACGAAGTGGGAGGAACCTCATCACCCCGGTCCTTGGCTTCAACTGGCGGGCACGCTACCCCACTTTCCCCCACTCTGCAACACGACCACCCACATCGTGGTCTCTCCGGCCCCCAGGGTCCGTTCCTGGCGAACGGCCCGATCGCACTCTCCATGCGCCCTCCCGAACCCGCATACGAACAGGTGTTCCCGGGCGGAAATTTTTTTCCCGAAAGCCCTTGACAGGCCCCTCCCCGGGCCGCCCCGGACGCTCCCGGACCACTTCGCCCCGGCCTGCGCCCTCCCTCGTTCCGGACCGAAACGCCCTAGCCGGAGCCGAAGGCAGCCCCGATCAGCCGGTCGGCGTTGGCGACCAGGACGGCGACTACCAGGAGGAGTACGGCCGGGACCAGGACGAGGGCGATGACCAGCTGGATCTTCGGTGCGGCCCGGGATGCCTGCTCGACGATCAGCCGTCGCCGCCTCACCCTCAGCTCGGAGGCCTGGCGCCTCATCTCCTCGGAAAGCGGGGAGCCGAGCCGAAGCGACCGCTCGACCCCGGAGGTGAATGCGGCGATCTCCGGTCCGCCGATTCGCTCCCGAAGGAGCGCCAGCCCCTGTTCGTTCGGGATCCCGGCCTCGATCCGGCGGGCGACCAGTCCGAATTCCTCGGCCAGGGGTCCCCGTCCCCACCGAGCCACGGCCCCGAAGGCCGCCCCGGTCGTCCTGCCGGCACCCAGAACGGTGGCGAGGAGGTCGAGCGAGTCGGGCAGCGCCGCGACGATCCGGCGATGTCGCCTCCTCGCTCGGCGGGCGAGGATCAAGTCCGGGGCGAGGAAGCCAAGGCCGGCCGCCAGGGCGGCCAGTGCGGGGCCGGTCCTCGCCGGAAGGAGTGGTACCAGCGGCAGGCCGACCGACAGCCCGACCGCCAGGAAGAAGCACCTAGCCAGGAGCATGGAGGACGACGGGACCGCCCCTGCCGGCCCGACGCGACCCGACCGGTCGGCACGAGACTCTGCCGGCTGCCGCTCCCTGCGGCGTCCACCCGAGCCGAGACCTGCGAGGGCGAACACGAAGAGCGCCCCCGCCACCCCGACCATCAACTGGGCGATCGTGCCGATCTCTCATCCTCCCGAGACCGCGGCAAGGCGACCGATCGCCAGGAAGCCTGCTGCCTGGAGGAGGGTCGAAAGCCCGACCAGGACCAAAGCCACCGGTGACTCGGCAACCGAACGGACCAGCCCCGGGCTGGCCAGCTCGACCAGCAGACCGGCAGCGATCGGCATCGCGGCGACCAGATAACCGCTGAACCTCGCCTGGGCGGTCGAGGAACGGGCGTCGTCGGCGATCCGGTCGCGCTCGGCCGACCCCTCGGCAAACCGCCTCAACAGGCCCGCCAGGTCGCCTCCGGTCATCCGGTGGCTCGTGACCGCGACGGCGAAGGCGTCGACCCGATCGGAATCTAGACGGCGCGCCAGGCCGTCCATCACGTCGGCGGTCGGAAGACCGAGCGCGATCTCGCTCCCGACCCGTCCGAATTCGATCCCGGCCTCCCTGTCGAGCGAACGGTGCACCGAACCGAGAGCCCCCCTCGGGGACCTGCCGGCGGCGAGGCCGTCGGCGACGGCCCGGGCGACGTCCGGAAGGGACCGCTCGACCCGGCGGCGGTACCTGCTGGCCGAGCCGGCCAGCACGACGGCCGTTCCGAGCGGTGTGGCCAGCGCCGCGAGCAGGGCCAGGGGGAACCCACCGATCACCCACCCGCCTGCGGTCGCCAACAGGCCGAGTACCGAGGCAAGGCGGAGTTTCTCCCTGAAGGTCGGTATCCGGCCTTCGCCGAGACTCCTTCGGAGCGGCTCCAGCTCGACCGTCAGCATCGACCGGAGTGATCCGGACCTGCCGGCCACCTCGAACAGGGCGACCGCACCGAGGGCGCCCGCAAGACCGGCCAGTAGTGGAAGTGCGGTGAGGCTCACCCCTCACCCGGTCGGGCCATCCCGATCACCTTCCGGCTGCCGTCGGCCTGCCGGGCGATCTGGACGATCAGGTCGATCCCACGGCGGAACTGACGCCCTATCGCCTCGCGCGGCAAGCCCACCCCGGCCATCAGGGCGAGCAGTTCGAGCCGGTCGAGCGCGTCCGGTGCAGAGTTGGCGTGAACGGTCGAGAGCACCCCGTCGTGCCCGGTATTCAGGGCGTTAAGCAGGTCGAGCGCCTCGGGACCCCTCACCTCACCGATCACGATCCGGTCGGGCCGCATCCTCAGGGCGTTCCTGAGCAGGTCCCGGATCGTGACCTCTCCCCTGCCCTCGACGTTCTCGGGCCTCGCCTCGAGCCTGACCACGTGCTCCTGGCCAAGGTCCAGCTCGGCCGCGTCCTCGATCGTCACGATCCGTTCAGTCGGCGGGATGAAGGAGGCGAGAGCGTTGAGCAGGGTCGTCTTGCCCGACCCGGTACCACCGCTGATCAGGATGCAATCCCCGTCGGCAACTGCCCGGCCGAGAAGCGCCGCCTCCTCCGCGGTGATCGTCCCCCTGGCGATCAGGTCCCCGGGCTGAAACCTGTCCCGGGCAAAACGGCGGATCGAGACGGCCGGGCCGTCGACCGAGAGCGGCGGGATCACGACGTTGACCCGGGACCCGTCCGGCAAGCGGGCGTCGGCCATCGGACTCGACTCATCGACCCTCCTGCCGAGCGGTGCGAGGATGCGCTCGATCGTGTTGCGAAGGTGGTCTTCGTCGCGGAAGCTGATCCCGGTCGGCTGGATCGCTCCTGCCCGCTCGACGAAGACATCGCCGTGGCCGACCACCATCACCTCTTCGACCGTCGGATCGGCCATCACCTCCTCCAGGGGCCCGAACCCGGTCAACTCCCGCAGTACGGCCTGGGCGAGCTCCTGCCTGGTGGCCGGCTCGAGAAGCGCCGCCCGCCCGTTGGTACGTTCGACGACCAGCTCTTCCAGGGTGCCGACGTCGTGCTCCTCCCGGGAGAAGGCCTCGACGACCTCCTGGGCGAGACTCGAGACCAGCTCGCCGAACGGGTCGGGATTCCGGTCCGGGGCGGTCAACCGGGCCGAACCGGGATCAGGGTTATCCGGCGCCCCGAGGCCTCCGCGTCGACCAGCCGGATTGCCGCCCGGCGGGCCAGGCCCAGAGTCACCCGGCCGGCACCGGGCTCCGTCCCGACCTCGGTTCCCGGGGCGAAGTCGAGCAGCACCGCCCCGCGGGCGGCAACCGTGGTGTCGGCGTCGTTCCCGATCGCGTCGGGGGTGCTGACCAGTACGTCGACCCGCGTGCCGCGGCCCGGCAGGGCACCGGCCCCGTGGACCGAGAGCTCGATCGGCACCAAGCCCCTCGGCACGCTGCCCCGGCGCTCGGACCCCGGATCGGGCGGGCCGACCATCGCCGAGGTGACGTACGTGCCCGGGGCCAGTTCGACGGCCGTCCGGAGCCCGATCAGCTGCGTCGGGAGTCCGAAGGACCCCGACGGGGCAAAACGGGCCGGGATTCGGCGGGTCTCGACCGACCGCCTTGCCCGCTCCGGGGAGATCATCGTCCCGGCGGGCAGGGGCTCGATCGCAACCACCACCGGCCTGAGCGATCCGAACCTCTTCGAGGCGGTCTCCGAGTAGTTCCCGGCCAGCGCCATGCCCGCCAGTCCTGCCACCGCGGCGAGTGCCGCCGTAACCAGGGCGCGACGGTTCCGGCTCACCAGTTCACCTTGACCCTGCCCCTTCCGCCCGAACCGGGCCGGGCGATCGGCAGGAATATCTCGACCTCCGAGCGCCCCTCGCCGAACTCGCACTCGAGCCGGCCGCCGTGGTCGGTCACCGTCTCACGGGCTATGCCGAGTCCCAGCCCGTGGCCGGCGACATCGCCGATCCCCTCGGGGTCGGCCGCGTCCGGGCGGCCGGTTGCCTCCTTTCGACCCACATCCTCGACCGCGATTCGGAGCCGGCCGGCGACCTCGCCCCCGTGGACCGTGATCTCGGGGCCGCCATGTTCGATCGCGTTGAGGATCACGTTTTCCAGGGCGCCGGTCAGTCCCGTCGCATCGCCACGCACCAGCAGGTCCGGGCCGGTCCAGGCCAGCCCCAGCTCCGCACCCTTCAGCCGGGCATGGGCGCTCCAGCGCCGGACGCAGGCGTCGGCCATCAGTCTCGCGGCCAGAAGTTCGCGGCTCCGCCTCGGCCCGGGTCTCCCGTTGACCTGGCTGTCGAGGTGCCGCAGCGCCTCGATCGCCTGGCGGATGGGCTCGGGACCCAGCGGCCTCGGCAGTCCTCCGTTCCACCGTCCGGTCGGACCGGCCTGGGGCGAGTACTCGGGAAGCAGCAGGGCCATCGCCTGAAGTGGCCGCCTGAGCTCGTGGAGCGCCCGGTTGATCGCCATCCGGTCACGGGAACGGGCCGAACGGCCCCGGGCCAGGGTGGCCAGCGAGGCGAGGCAGGCGACCAGGACGATCGAAGCTTCGATTGGGAGGCCGCTCAAGGCTCGACCAGCCTGTACCCGACCCCCCAGCAGTTGACCACGAACCTTCCCCGGTCGGGATCGAGCTTCCGCCGGAGACGGCTCGCGTGGGCCTCGAGCGTCCTCGTGTGACCTATCGACCTGTAGCCCCAGACGTCCCGCAGGAGTTCCTCCTTGGGGAAGACCCTGGTCGGCTCCGAGGCGAGGACCGAGAGCAGCGAGAACTCCTTCGCCGACAGGGCCACCGGCCTGCCGGCGACCGAGACGGTCCTCTCCTCCCGGCTGATCTCGATTTCGGCGACCCGCATCGGCCCCGGGCGCGCGGCAACCCGGCGCCTCAGGACGGCCTCGATCCGGGCCAGCAGCTCCGGATAGTGGAAGGGCTTGATCAGGTAGTCGTCGGCGCCCTGCTGGAGGCCTCGCACCCGGTCGCGCTCGGAGCCGCGACCGCTGAGCACGACGATCGCCAGCCCGGGATCGAACCGGCTTAGCGACCGGTCGGGCTCGCGCAGTTCCCGCAGCACGTCGAGCCCGGAGGCGTCGGGCAGGTTGAGATCGAGCAGGAGGAGATCGGGGCGCCAGTACTGGCAGAGCCTCAGGGCGTCGGCCGCGGCCGGAGCGGCCTCGACCGCGTACCGGTCGGCGATCAGGTTCTCGACCAGCAGGGCGAGGGTCGCCTCGTCGTCCTCGCAGACCGCGATCCTCGCTATCTCTTCTCGTTCGGGCACCATCGATTCCCTGAGGTCGCGGGCAGCCCGACCTCTCCCCCCTCTGACCCGGAGACGAGTTCGAGCACCGCCCTCGCACGTCGCTCGAAGAGGATCCGGCCCGGTCCGATCCGGCGCTCCGTCCGGATGACCCGGCCCGAGCAGTCGAGGAAGAAGACCTCCAGGGGAAACCTCATCCCGAAGGTATGGACCGAGCGACAGCCGGGGATCAGCAGGCCCCGTCCGGCCCGGGCGGGCTCCAGTCGAGCCAGCCCCAGGAGCCGGGAGCGGACCGATACGGCTACCGGGACATTGCGCCCGAACACGGTCCGGGCCGGCAACCGGGCCAGCCTCGGGGCGAGTCGGGGGTCGGGTTCCATCCCCCGCTCAGTCCCCGGCCGGCGAACGTCTCCCCCACCGGGCGCTCGCGGATATCACGAAGGTGGCCCGGTGGGGTGAAAGCGTGCTTTCAGGGAAGCAGGCTGCGCGGCCGGTCGGGCGGCCCGGGTGAAGATGCCCGCACCTGCCGTAGGGGGCCCGACGCCTCCACCCGGCCGGCTTCAACATCGTGGAAGAGAAGACGACCAGACGAGGGAATTACGAATCCGGCTCGGACTACGTGCTCGAGTACGGGCGCCTCCGCTTCTCCTTCAACGAGCAGGACTTCTGCCAGCGGGTCGAGCAGGCCGCGGTCAGGCTGGGACTGGTCGATCCGGGGCTAAGCCCGGCCGAGACGCAGGACCTGGTCACCCTCGCCGTCAACGGGGCGATCGAGGAACCGGCTTCCGGACTCGGCGACCACATCCTCCGCAACTGGGAGGAGCTGGCCGGACGGGCCAATCAATCATTCGTCCACTGGGTCAGGCGGCTCGTATTCCGGGGCGCCTGGCTCGACCAGAGGGTCAAGGAAGGGGAACTCGACATCGTCTTCGACGATCGCGAGCAGGCCTTCTCCTACATTCAGCCCGAGCGTGCCGGAGCCGGGGTCTCGCTTACCCGCGAGCCCTCCTGGAACCGGGTCGTCTACCGCCCCTGAACGGGGACCAGCCGCCCGACTTCCGGCCGCCGGCCAGTAGCTCCTCGTTCGAGGCGCTTCCCCTGATGTCGTCGGCCAACCGGTTGGCAGCCTGAACGGCATCCAGTTCGGCCAAGTCGGCCCGGAGCGACCGGAGGCCGGCGAGCTCGTCGTCGGAGAGGATCGCCTCCTCGCCGGTCACCGAGCAGCCCGCGACGTCGATCGATGGCGTCACCCCGACCGAGGCGAGCTCGGCACTCAGCCTTATCGAGGAGTTCTCGGTCGTCCGCACGGCCTCGATCACTTCGCGGTCGCCAGGGGCGTCGATCAGGGCGGTGGCGATCACCGTAACCGAGCCGGCCTTCTCCTCCTCCAGCTCGCGCCCGGTCCCGAAGAACGGCTTGATCGAGCCGGGATCGCCGAGCGCGTTGGCCAGCCTGGTCAGCGAATCGATCATCAGGATCACGTCGCTCCCCTTCTCGGCCTCGCGCCGGACCCGGGAGAGGACCCTCTCGGCGACCCGGGACTGCTCCTTCGCCCCGAGGTCGGCCGGTGCGGCCTCGATCGAGAGGCCCTCGGTCTGGCGCTGCCAGGAAGTCACCTCCTCTGGCCGCTCGTCGACCAGCAGGACGGTCACCTCGGGTGGCTTCTCCGAGCCAGCCCGGATCGAGCGGGCCAGCGAGCGCAGCAGGCCGGTCCGGCCGGAACGCGGCTGGGCCTCGACCAGGATCCGCTGGCCGAAGGCAAGCGGGGCGACCAGGTCGACCGCCCGGGTGAGGACGTCGCCCTCCTCCGGGCCGATCGGGATCCGGCGGTTCGGCTCGATCGGGGTCAGCCGCTCGAAGGCTGTCCCCCGTTCCTCGTCCGGCGGCTCGCCGTTGACCAGCTCGACCCGGGTGAGCGACGGCCGCCGCTCGCCCTTCCTCGGCGCCCGCACCGGGCCCGCGACCTGGTCGCCGGCCCTCAGCTCGCACCGCTTGATCTGGGAGGGCGATACGTAGACCCCGCTCTCGGGGATCCCCTCGCCCCGGATCAGCCCACTGCCGCGGGGCAGGATGTCGAGCGTGCCGATGACCCGCTCGGCCTCGAAGGTGGCTGCTTCGTCGGACGGGGCCTTGTCCCGTCGCCTCCGCTCACCACCGCGTCCTCCACCGGAGTCTCCGGAGCCGCCCCGCCGCCTGCCGGAGCCCTCGCGCTCCCGACGGCCGCCGTCGCCTCCGCGCGAGCCTTCGCGCCCACCACCGGAGCGGCGGGACCTCCTGCGCCTCGACGAGGAGGAGCGCTGCCCGCCTCCGCCGCCGGTGCTTCCGGAAGGCGCCGAAGCCGGGGCCTCGGCCCCGGCCTCCGCCAGGGCCTCGGCCAGCTCGTCCTTCCTCATCCTCCTGAATCCTTCGACCCCGGCAGAGGCCGCCGCCTCATGCAGTCGGGCCAGCGAAAGTCCCTCGAAATCCGACGCTTCACTCATCTTCTTCTCCATTTCTCCCGGGGTCCCCATCGAAAGCGGCGGTGCGCGTCCACCCCGACCCGCTCCGGAACGGATCCCGTCTGTTCGGGTTTGGCAGAGGCGGACTCTATTGGGTGGCGACCGGAGTCCCGGTCCCGCTCAGCCCCGGCGCCAGGCCCTCGCGCCTGACCGTCTCCTGCCAGGCCTCCTGCTCGGCCTTGCGCCGCCGCCTCCCCCACCCCAGCCGACGGTCGACCAGCTCGGCGACCGGCCGGACCAGCTCGCGCTCGACCAGGTCGGTGGCCGCGGTCAGGCCGAGCCGGGTCCGGCGGAGGAAGACGTCGTCGAGCGAGCGAGCCTGCTGGGCATCGACCGCCCAGGCCACCTCGGCCATCAGGTCGGGGCGTCCCGGCACCACCGGCCGGGCCAGCTCGGGGTCCTGGCGGGCCAGATCGAGGATCTCCTTCGCCTGATGGCCGTAACGGAAGGCGAGCTGGGAGAGGGCCGACTGGTCGACCCCGTCGGGGGCGCTCAACTCGGCCGGGCGCGACGCCTGCCAACCCTCTGCCTGGGCCAGCGGCGCGCCGTTTTTAACAGGTCCGGAGAGGTTACGAAGCGGGTGAATCCCTATTGACCCCTGTTGGGATATCGGGCTCCTTGGTTGATATGTGGAGCGCTTACGGGTCCTTTCCGATCTGCTTT
>JAUMBO010000115.1:0-33710 GCA_032119635.1 Solirubrobacterales bacterium | reverse complement strand
TATCTCGGCTGTCAGGCAGGGCGCGTTCCTGCCGGCCCGCTCGACTATCCGGTCGACCGCCTGCTGGCCCATCCGCCGCCAGGTGGTCAGCTTGCCGCCCGTGATCGTCAGCATTCCGGATGAGGTCTCGTAGAGCTCGGCCCGCCGGGAGATGTCGACCGACTTCTTCGGGTCGCCGGTACTGATCAGCGGCCGCACCCCGGCGAAGGCGCCGACCGCATCGGAATCGGTGAGCGAGGTGCCGAAGAAGGCGTTGACCGCGTCGAGCAGGTACTCGAGGTCGGCCTCGGGCGCCTCGATCGAGTCGAGCGGCCCCTCGTAGTCGAGATCGGTCGTCCCGACCAGGGTCCGGTCGTACCACGGCAGGGCGAAAATCGAACGGCCGTCGCCGGCCGGCATCACGCAGGCGGCCTGGCCCATGTCGAGCGCCTCGGTCGGCAGCAGGAGGTGGGTACCGCGGCTCGGCCTGATCCGGGGCACCCCTTCGTCTGACTCGATCTCGCCCGGGCGGATCAGGTCGGCCCAGACCCCGGTCGCGTTGACAACGTTGTCGGCCCCGACCTCGACCCGCTCGCCCGACTCGCCGTCGGTGAAGACGACCCGGTCGACGCGGAGGCCCGAGGCCTCGACCGCACGGACCTGGGCCCGGTTCAGGCAGACCGCGCCGTAGCGCTCGGCCTCTTCGAGCGCGGTCAGGAGCAGCCGGACGTCGTCGGTCTGGCAGTCGTAGAAGAGGTAGGCCGAGTCCGGGTCCCGTCCGGCCAGTGCCGGGGCCATCGCCACGACCTCGTCGCCCCCGATCGTCCGGTGGCGATCGGGTGACCACCCACCCTCGGCCTCGGCCGGACGGCCGAGCCTTCGGCGCTCCCCCGGCAGCGGCGGTCCGACTCCGCGACGGCCGGATGCCAGCACGTCGTAGGCGTTCAGTCCGAGGCTGACCTTGCGGTCGGGCCGCTCGCCGTCGAAGGAGGGGACGAGGTACGGGGTCGGATAGACGAGGTGGGGTGCCAGTCTGACCATCAGCTGGCGTTCGACGAGCGCCTCGCGAACCAGCCCGAGGTCGAAGTTCTCCAGGTACCGTAGCCCGCCATGGACCATCTTCGAGGACTTCGATGAGGTGCCGAAGCCGTAGTCGTGGCCCTCGAGAAGGGCGGTCGAGTAGCCACGCGAGGCGGCGTCCAGGGCGACCGCGGCCCCGGTGATCCCGCCGCCGATCACCACCACCTCGAAGTGGCGGCCGGCGATCGATTCGAGCGCCTCACCCCTGGAGATCACCCGTTCACCACTTCCTCCGCCGGGCGAGGAAGGTGACCCCGCCGGCGATCAGGGTGGCGGTGCCGAGGCCGATCAGGATCGCCAGCCCGGCCGAGGGGGACGGCCCGGCCCGGGATGCCTCGAGCAGCGCCGCGCCGGGCGCCACCGGAGGCACCGCGAACGGTGAATCCTCCTGGGGGAGCAGCGCTTCCGGAACCGGCGGGGCGGTGAAGTCGTCTCCGCCCGTTGTGCCTCCGGCTCCCCCGCCACCCGTGCCGGAACCCACTCCTGTCGAACCGGCGCCACCCGTGGTGTCGGTGCCGCCCCCGTCTGCCGTGCTGCCACCGGTCGAGCCCCCGCCGGTCGGACCGTTCGAGGGCGGGGTTACCGGGCTTCGCTCCGGGCCGGTGAGCGGGAGGCTCTTGCCGGAAAGGGCGACCAGCGCGTCGGCGGTCACCCAGACCGCAGTCTGGTCGCTGGTGGCCGAGTAATCGATCGCCCCGCTCGAGCGCTGCCGGGCCTGGATGAAGTCGAGCCCGTCCCTGCCGTCCCGGGTCAGCTTGCCGGGTGCGTATCCGAGCGCGGCCAACCCCTGGAGGACCATTCCGGTCGACTGCGAGTTGACAGTCGGAATCGAACTCGATCCCGGAAAGCCGCCCGAAGGACGCTGGACCCCGTCCAGCCAGGCGAGCGCCCGGTCTGCCCGGTTGCCGGGCGCGAAGAGCTGGAGGACGGTCCCGGTCGAGTCCGGGTCGGACGGGGCCTCCGCACTGATTCCCCACCCCTGGTTGCCGCCCCCCTGAACCGACTTCAGCCAGTCGGTCACCGAGGAGGCCGAGCCACTCGACCCGGCGGAACGGAAGGCGAGCGCCGCGTACGCGGCGACGTTGACCTTGCCCCCGAAGGTCCGGTCGAAGCGACGCTTCCCGTCCAGCTCGGAGACCAGGTTGCGACCGGCGAAGGTCCGTGGGTCGACCCGGGCCGCATGAAGGGCCAGAACCGTCAGCGCCAGCTCGCCAGCATCGTCGATCGAGCGTTCGTTGGCGGTCAGGTACCCGATCGGGCTGGTGCCGAACCGGTTGACGTCGAACGGGTTCTTGCCGGCGGCCGCTAACCCGATCGCGGCCCGGGCGGTCATCGTGATCGAGGAGGTCGAGCCCGGCGACGAGCCGAAGCCGCCATCCCGGTTCTGGCGGTCCTCCAGCCAGCCCCGCGCCTCACGGGCCGGCTCCGGAACCCGGGCATCGGCCGGCGAGGGCGCGAGGACCACACCGGTGAGCGAAACTGCGATCAGAGCAGCGCCGACCGTGCCCGGCAGACGGTTCCACTCGAACCGCTCCCTGAAGCGCCTGAGCGCCGCAACCATGGTCGGGCCGGCGATCAGGGCGAAGACCACGTTTCCTGCGATGTGAGCGATGTCGAACGGGATCGATCTCACCTGTAGGGCAAGGTAGCGATCCAGCGACACCTCCCCCCCGAAACCGACCAGGAACTGCAAGTTCATCCACATCCCGAACAGCAGTCCGGCAAGGCCACACGCGGCCGCCAGCCTGATCCGGCCCGCCCCGCCACCGGTCAGCTTCCAGAGCAGGGCCCCGCCGACTCCGGTCATTCCCCAGGCGACCATCTGCCACGGCGTCCAGGTCCCCTGGCCGAGCCAGAAGTTCGAGACCAGGCCGCCGAGCGCCCCGACCGCGAAGCCGGGGGCCGGGCCGAGCACGTACCCGGCGATCAGAACGATGTCGGTCGTAGCGACGACGTTCGGGAGCGGGGCGAGCAGGATCCGGCCGACCACCGCGAGGGCGGCAAGCAGCGCAACCAGAGCGACCACCTGGGAGGGCGGACGGGTCCGTTCGTACCAGAGCAGCCCGGTGCCGATCACCAGCATCACCAGCAACAGGGTGATGAGCTGCCAGGTCAACCCGGCTCCCCGGCCGAGAGCATCCCGGAAAGCAGCAGGGCGCCTTCGTCGACCCCGATCACGCCTTCCACCCCGAAGATCCTCGCCACCTCGGTCGTGAAGTACCAACCGCCCGACAGGACCTCCCCGGCCGGGCCGTCGGCGATCACCTCGCCCTCCCCCAGCAGCACCACCCGATCGGCGAAGCTCGCGGCGAATTCGACGTCGTGGGTCGCGATCACGACCGCCGCGCCCCGGTCGGCCAGCCGGTCGGCCAGCTCGGCAAGGCCTTCCTTGAGTCCCCGGTCCATCCCCCTGGTCGGCTCGTCGAGCCCGACCAGATCGGGCAGGCGCTCGGTCTCCATACGGCCGGCGAGCGCGATCGCCAGGGCGACCCGCTGGCGCTGGCCGCCCGAGAGATCGCGGGGGTCGGCGTCCAGGTCGCCGTCGAAGCCGGCCGCGGCCAGGGCCGCCTCCCCCTCCGGTCCCGGCAGCTCGGCCCGGACGGAATCCCTGACCAGGTAGTCGGAAGGATCCTGGGTGAGGAGTGCCATCCCACCTCGGGCGGTTATCCGGCCAGAGACCGGCCCGACCAGACCGGCGGCCGCTTTCAGCAAGGTCGACTTGCCGGCCCCATTTCGACCCATCAGGGCGACCTTCTCACCCGGATCGATCCTCAGGTCCACCGACCTCAGCGCCTCGACCCGCTCCAGTCCGTCGTCCAGCTCGACCCAGAGTCGCTCGCAGCTGAGTGCCCGGCCGTTACCCGGGGCCCTGTCAGGGGCTCCCGAGGGAGTGCCATCCGCCGGGACGTCGAGGCCGGCCAGCTCGGCCCGGGCCTCGCGAACCCCCAGCGGCAGGCGGTCCGCACCGGCCTGGGAGAAGACCCTCGCGGCCGGCGCCGCCAGGCTCGGGTCCGAGGCGAGGGCGTACTCCTGGAAGCCCCGGGGCGAGCCGTCGAAGGCGATCCGCCCCCGCTCCATCACGACCACCCGGTCGGCCGATGGGAGGACCCGTTCGAGCCGATGCTCGGCCATCAGGACGGAGACGCCCCACTCCTCGTTCAGCCTCCGGAGCAGCCCGATCAGCTCGTCGCCAGCGACCGGATCGAGCTGCGAGGTCGGCTCGTCGAGCAGGAGGAGCGGCGGCCGGGTGACCAGCGCGGCGGCGAGCGCCACCCGCTGCAGCTCCCCGCCCGAGAGGGTCGTGACCTGACGGTCTAGCAAGTGCGGAATCCCGAGCGCCAGCGCGACCTCCTCGATCGCCCGGGCCCTCGCCGGGGCGCCCTGCCCACGAAACCGGAGCGGCAGGTCGAGCTCGGAGCGGACCGTGGTCGAGACGACCTGGGTCTCGGGATCCTGGGCGACCAGACCGACCAGGTCGGCCATCTCGCCCGGGCCGCCCTCGGCTGCCGAGCGGCCGGAGACGAGCACCGAGCCGCCGATCGTGCCCCCGTGGAAGTGGGGCACCAGGCCGCAAGCCGCCCTCAGCAGCGTCGTCTTGCCAGACCCCGAGCCGCCGGCCAGCAGCACGAACTCGCCCTCAGGTATCTCGAGCGAGATCCCTTCGAGGGCCAACCCGCCCCCTCGCGGGTAGGCGTAGGAGAAGTTCTCGACCGAGAGGGGCCGTGGGCGCGAGCCGGTCTTAGGGGCGACGGTCACGGGTCCTTCCGGCGCCGGGCCAGGTGACGAGGCCGGCGAAGACGAGCGAGACGACGAGGACCACAGTCGTCGGACCGGCCTGCCACCGGACCTCGGGGTAGGCGATCAGGGATCCGTCCCCGGTCGCCAGGGCGGCGAGGACGATCGCCAGCAGGGCAACCCCACAGACGAGGAAGCGCCGGTCATGGCGGGAGGGCTGCGGCCGGGGGGCGGACGGGGCTCCCGGGAGGGAGTAGCCCCGAAGCTCCAGTGTGGCAGCGACTTCCACCGAACGGTCGAGCGATCCTTCGAGCAGCCGGCGGGCCATCGCCGCCCTGGTGACCGGGCTGGCCGCTGGCCCCCGCAGGCCGGCCGCCTCGCCGAGCCGGGCCCGGTCGGCCGCCGCGAGCGGCAGGAAACGGGACACGAGGGTCGCCGTGAGGGCGGTGCGACCTCCGAACCGGTGCATCCTGGCCAGCACCCGGTCCGGATCGACACAGGCCGACCAGACGGCGGCGACGACCATCACCGCGACGGCCCTGAGTCCGGTCATCGCTCCGGCCGCGACGGCCTCGGCGGTCACCTGGACGGACCCCAGGACGGGCCACTCCCCGAGCCGGGCCAGCACCGTCGCGCCGCGGTCCGAGGCGACCGCGTTCACGAGGGTCAGGACGAGTGCGATCCCGAGTCCCAGGCCGAGCGAGAACCGGACGGCCCGCCAGGCCCCGGCGCCGATCCCGGCGATCGCCGCACCGAGTGCGGCGGCCAGGGCGACCAGCGGCTCGGGTGCGAGCAGCCCGGCGACCAGGAAGCCGCCGAGGTAGAGCGAGGCGGCGAGCGGACCGGCAGACTGGAGCGGCCCCTTGCGTGGCAGGTAGGCGAGTGGCGATCGTCTGAGTCCGGTCATCCGGCCGGTGCCCTCCGCTCAGTCGGAAGCCGGACTGCCTCGCCGTCGACCGCAGCCACGGCATAGGAGCGGGCCAGGCGCTCGGGGTCGAGCAGCGCGGTCGCCCTGCGGACCCCGACCGGGTCGGTTCCGGTCACAACCCAGGTCGGCGGCTCGCCCGAACCCCCGACCGATGCGACCAACCCGGCACGGCGGCCCTCCTCGATCACCACGGCTCCGGCCGAGTCGAGCAGCTGGAGGCCACCTTCACGGCCGGTGAGGCGGGCGAAGACGCCACTCCTCGAAGGCGGCCCGCCGAGTTCCGGCAGCCGGCCGGCGATCCGGCTCCACTCGCCGACGACCACCTCGATCGCTTCCTCCCCGCCCCTGCCCGGAGCGACCTCGACGCCATCGTCCTCGAGTTCACCTCGGACCAGGTCACAGGTCGGCCCGGACGGCCGGCAGACGAGCGAGACCGGCCATTCGGCGTCCCGGTAGCCCCCAACCAACGGAGCCGGGTAGGAACCGACCACCGAGCCGACGTACATCGAACTCCCCCAGTCCCTCAAATCCCACCAGACCCGGTCGCCGGGAGCGAGGGTGAAGTCGGCCGCCCCGATCTCGGCCTCGATCCCGTTGACGAAGAAGAACCAGTCGAGCGGCCGCTCGCCCTGGCGTGAGGCGAAGCCGTCGATCGCCTCGACGAACCCGCCGCCGTAGGCCGTCTCGACCGGCAGGCCCGACTCGAGGGACCGAATCACAGTGGTCGAGGGGCCGACCCCCTCGACCTGAAAATCACCGACTTCGGAGCGACCGAAGTCCCGGGTGACGAGCACCGAGGCCTCGCCCGACTCCTCACCCGGGCCCAGGCCGACCTCGCCGCACCCGACGAGCAGGGCGACCGCGAGGACGCCCAGGGTGGCCGGCCAGGCCCGCCGTCTATCGACCGAGAGGGACAACAGCCCGGTTGGAAGGGATGTAGCCGGCGAGCCTCGCAACCAGGCGAAGGGTTCGTCCGGCGTTCCGTCCAGGCCGGATCGCGAACGCACCGGCCGGGTTCGTCGTCCCGACGAGGGCCCCGCCGGCGAATATCTTCGCTCCGGCGACCGGCCGCTTCGACCCGTCGGCCGCCACCGCCTGGACCCGGACCCGGATCAAGCCCCGGTCACCGGTCCGGGCCGAGACTTCGAGTCGGAGTTCATCCCAGAGCGGCTCGTTATAGGACCTGGCGAGGAACCAGAGCACGTCGTCCCCGCGCCGGAGGAAGGTCGTGTCGCCCCCGGTCGTCGCGGCGACTCCGTTCACCTTGAGCGCCCACCACTCCTCCCCGGTGGGGGTGTGATCGCCGACCGAGCAGAGCCCCAGCCCGAAGTCGAACGCATTGGTGACCAGGAGTGGCCTGAGCGCCGCCTCTTTGCTCGCGATGTCGGCCAGGGCACCGAGGGCGGTCGCCCCCTCGACGAGCCGCGACCCGTTGGTCGGCGTTCCGCCGAAGCAGGTCGCCCTGCTCGAGGTCGGGACCCGGGTTGAGCCGGTCCTGGTGTCCCGGTCGGCGACGATCGCCCCCTTGTAGGTCACCACTCTGACCTCCACCGGCACCTTCTCGTTTGCCCCCGCACCGGCAGGCACGAGCATGCCCGTCACGACGAGCGCGGTCGCCACGGCGCCCAGATAAAGCCTGCTGTTCACTTCGACTTCCTTTCGTCGGCGGCCTGTGCGCGAGACCGGTTTTTCGCGGTACCCGTAGCGATCCGGGCACAAAGCCGGCAGGTCTTCGGACTTGGACGCCTTGCCTGGGCTGCCTTCCCGGACCTTCGGTCCAGTGGCTTTGGAGCCCGGTCACTCTGCGTCCCTACCGCTGCGCGCCAGTTCCGGACTTCGACCGGATTCCCTGGCCCCGTTCGGGGGGGCACGACCGACTTCGCAGCCAAAGTAACAGATGGCACCGGATGGCCCGGGCCATCCATCGACCCCGCTACCGTTCACCTCGTGGACCCCTCCGAAGCCCTCGCCTGGCTGGCCCAGACGGTGCCGGTCGCCCTCGGTCCCTCGTGGCTCGACCCGGAGACCCTGATCCGGACCTTCGGGATGCTCGGCATCCTGGCGATCGTCTTCATCGAGACCGGGCTTCTGGTCGGTTTCTTCCTGCCCGGCGACTCGCTCCTCTTCACTGCCGGCCTGCTCTCGGCCACCGGCATCCTGCCTCCGATCTGGGTCTTGCTGATAACGATCCCGGTCGCCGCGATCGCCGGAGACCAGGTCGGATACGCGATCGGGAGGAAGTTCGGTACGCCCCTGTTCGAGCGCCCCGACAGCCGCTTCTTCAAGCGCGAGTACGTCGACCGTTCGGCTGAGTTCTTCGAGCGTCACGGACCGAAGACGGTCGTCCTCGCCAGGTTCGTCCCCATCCTCCGGACCTTCGTCCCCGTGATGGCCGGTACCTCCCGGATGAAGTACCGGGTCTTCGTCACCTACAACGTCATCGGGGGGATCATCTGGGGTGCCGGGGTGCCGGCGCTCGGCTACTTCCTCGGCGGTATCCAGTTCGTCGAGGACAACATCGAGCCGATCCTGATCGGGATCGTCCTGGTCTCGGTCCTGCCGGTCTTCTTCGAGCTCTTCCGGGCCAGGCGGGGATCGCGCCGCAAGCCGGAGCAAGTCGAGCCTTTCGACGCTCCGGTGATCGAGGAGACCGACGAGGTCGAGGTCGAGCTCGACCGCAGGTGACCCGGGGCACTAGCCCGGGCGATCACGAAAGCTTGCGCCGCAGGGGCGTTTCCGTGTGAATCCTGTCCGTTCCCTAACCTTTCCCTAATGCCCCGACCGGTCCAGAAGGCATTCCTCGCCGCCGCCCTTGCCACGCTCGGCCTGCTCGCCCTCGCCCCCGGCGCCTCGGCGGTCAGCAAGGCGACCACGAACTTCATCGCCGAGTTCGAGGGCGTCTGCCTTACCCCCTGTAACGACCCGGTCGGCTACGCGACGATCGGCCACGGCCACCTGATCGCCTACCGCCCGGTCAACAAGTCCGACTGGAAGAAGACCTGGGTCAGGAACCAGAAGAAACCCGGCCGCCTCACCGAGGCCGAGGCCAAGCGGCTCCTCAGGATGGACCTGAAGGCCTACGAGGCCGAGGTGCTCGAGCGGCTGCCGCGCGTCCCGTTGACCGACCCGATGATGACAGCCCTTACCTCATTCGCCTTCAACCTCGGGCCGGGTTACCTCGACTTCAAGAAGTCGAACGGCTTCACCCGTAAGACCAACGTGGCCGGGAAGCTGAAGCGGGGCCTCTACTACAAGGCGGCACGGGACATGAGGATCTATGACGGGGTGATCCAGGGCGGCAAGCGCATCGTCCTCGCCGGGCTGACCCGCCGCCGAAACGACGAGTTCAAGCTGATGGTCCGCGGTATCCGCCAGCTCGAGAACTGCGGCTCGGAGTGCGCCGGGCCCGGCGGGCCGGTCGACCCCGGCAACTCAGGCGGCATCCAGCCCCGCTGAAGCAAGGCAGGCGACCCCCGGGCCTGCCCGGTGAGACGACTGCCCGAGGCGGCTAATCTGCCCCCATGTACCTGCTCCACCGGCAATGGACCAAGAGCGAATCGCTCCGCTTCTCCCTGCTGGTCTCGTTCGTGCCGTGGGGGCTGCTCTCGCTTGCCCTGCTCTTCCTTTCCTCCGGGCCGATCCACATCGAGCTCGGCCTGATGGGGGCCGGATTCCTGGCGATCGCGTTCGGCCTCGTCACCGCGATGACCGTCTGGCTCGCCGGGATGGCCGGCGGCGCACCGCTACCGGACGTCTTCCGGACGATCCGGTTCGTGCTCTGGACGGCAGTCGCAGTCGGGCTGATCAACGCGCTTCTGATCCAGCTCTTCCCGCTCAACCTGCTGCTCGCCGCGGGAGCCCAGGCGGCAGTCATCCATCGCCGCCTCCCCCGGCTGATTCAGGAGCCGGTCGAGCAGGCGGTCCGGATCGAGCCGATCGCCTTCGCGATAGTGGGAATGAAGGCCATGATCGCCGCCGCCCTCTTCGCCGCGGCCCTCCTGCCGGACCTGCCACTGGCCTGAGATCGGCAACGGGTCGTTGGCCACCGGGGAAGAGGACGGGCTGCCGTTCATCGACCGGCTAGCGGTCGAGGTCGGGGCAGGCCGGGAGGCCACCTGGGCCGCCCTGGTCGAGGTACTGACCCGCTCGCTCGAGTCCCGGGGCTCGCGCCTCGGGGCACGGGTTCTCGGCTCCGCGGTTGGCGAAGCAGCCGGGCCCCGGCCGATCGAGGCTGGTGCGACCCTGCCCGGGTTCCGGGTCGCCGCGGTCGAGCCGCCCGTAGAACTCGTCCTCGACGGCTCCCACCGCTTCGCCCGACACGAAATGGCCTTCGCCCTGGCGGAACGGGGTCCCCGTGACACCGAACTGTCGGTAGAGACACGGGCCGACTTCCCCGGCCCGGTCGGCACGCTCTACCGCGCCCTGGTGATCGGCAGCCGGGGCCACGTGCTGGTGACCATGCGCCTGCTCAGGGCCGTCAGGCGGGAGGCCGAGGGACCGAGATCGCGCTGACCCGGTCCCCAGCCGAGGGGTCCTTCAGACCTTGGAGTAGCTATGGAGCAGTCTCAGTTCGACCCGCTCGGAAGGACCCGCCAGCAAAGGCTCGACCGCCTCGTTGAAGACCGCGAACTCGGGGTTGCTGTTGACCGCGTCGGCCGAGGCCTCGTCGTCGAAGACCCCGATGCCACGGACGATCCCCTGTGCCTCGTCGCCGAGGATGAGGACGTTCTCGAGCGCCGGCTGGTGACTCAGGAAGTCACGGGCGAAGGCTGAGTAGAGCTCGGCGACCTGCTCGAACTGGCCGGGCTTGGCGTGGAGGGTGAATTCGGCGACGTGCATGGGTGCTTCCTTTCGGTCGAGTGTCGGGTCCGACACCCTAGAGAAGCCCCGCCGAACCCGCGCCCGGGAAGTACCGCTACGGGGATTCGAACCCCGGTTTCCGGACTGAGAATCCGGCGTCCTAACCCCTAGACGATAGCGGCGCGGACTCGCGATTCTAACAAGAGGAAACGGGCCGGCAGCAGGCCCCGAGCGCCCGGTAGAGTGACCTTCTACGCGGCTGTGGCGGAACTGGTAGACGCGCAGGCTTCAGGTGCCTGTGTCCGCAAGGACGTGGAGGTTCGACTCCTCTCAGCCGCATCCAGGCCCTCGGGGGGTCGGTGTGCGCCGGGATGAGTGGATGAGGCGGCTCAGGACGCCGTCTGGGTCAGTGGGCAAAGCTGATCCGCGGCAGGATCCTGTCGGCCCAGGAGGGCAGCCACCAGGCCCACTTGCCGACCAGCCGCATCAGGACCGGCAGCAGCAGCAGCCTGACCAGCAGGGCATCGAGCAGAACGGCCACGCCGAGGATCACCCCCATCTCCTTGGGCGGCAGCGGACCAGAGAGGGCGAAGGTGAAGAAGACGGCCACCATCACTGCCGCGGCGGCGAAGATCACCCGGCCCGAGTGGGCCATCCCGCCGACCATCGCCTCCTTCGGGTCGCCCGAGCGCTCGAAGTGCTCCTTCGCCGAGCTGAGCAGGAAGACCGAGTAGTCCATCGAGATCGCGAAGATCATCGCGAAGAAGAAGACCGGGGCCCAGGCATCGAGGAAGCCCTGTGATTCGAAGCCGAGGACGCCCGAGAGGTTCCCGTCTTGGAAGATCAGCTTGGCGACCCCGAATGCCGCCCCTACCGCGAGCAGGTTGGTGAACACCCCAAGCAGGGCCATCACCGGGGCCCTCAGGGCCACCAGCAGCAAAAGGAAGCCGAGCGCGAGGACGATGCCGATCACCAGAGCCGTCTTCGAGGCGAGCGCATCTTCGAGGTCGAAGTTCTCGGCCGCCGCCCCGCCTACCAGTGCCGTCGCCGGGAGTTCGGCCCTCAGCCGGTCGATCGTCTGTCCGACCACGGGATCGGATGGATCGTCGGCCGGGACGGCGAGGACCATGGAGTTCCCGCCCGAGCCCTGCATCGGCGGAAAGACCATCGCGATCCCGTCGTCCTCACCGGCCGCCGCTGCCACCTCTCCGGCCGAACCGACCGGGGCCACGATCTGGAGGGTGCCCGGCGATCCCGGGCCGAAGGTCGCGGCGAGCTTCTCGTAACCCTCGCGCGACTGCTTGTCCTCGGGTACCACCTTGATCGAGGGCATGCCGGTGTCGAGCGAGAGAATCGGCCAAGCAAGCGCAAGCAGCGCGATAAGGGCCGGGATGCCGAAGGCGAGCGGCCTTCGCCAGAGCAGCTCGCCCCACTTCGCGAATCGCTCCGAGCGGTGCTCGCCGCTCCGGACCCACGGCAGCGCGATGCTGTTCACCTTCGGCCCGATCTTGCCGAGCACGGCCGGCAGGAGGGTCATCGAGGCGGCCAATACGAAGAGGACGGAGAGCATGATCCCGATCGCCATCGAGCGAAAGGCCGGACTCGGGACCAGCAGCACAGCCGAGAGCGAGATCAAGACGGTCAGGCCGGAGAAGAAGACCGCTTTGCCGGCCGTGTCCATAGTCGTCTCGATCGCGTCGAGCGGACCGGACGAGTCGGTGAGGGCTCCCCTGAAGCGATAGACGATGAACAGCGCGTAGTCGATCCCCAGCGCGAGGGCGAACATCAACGCGAAGTTGAGCGCCCAGATCGAGATGTCGGCAATCTGGGTACCGAGGTAGAGGGTTCCGGCGGCGGCGACCAGGCCGATGATCGTCAGCATCAACGGAAGGCCGGCGGCGACCAGTGAGCCGAAGGCGAGCAGCATGATCGCCAGGGTCACCGGCCAGGAGATCAGCTCCGACTTGATCATCGCGTCCTTGTTCGCCTTGTTGAAGTCCGACCACATCCCGGAGGCGCCGGTCAGGGATGCGGTCACGGTCTCGTCCCCGACCGCGGCGATCTCCTCCTTGAGGTCATCGGCGGCCCGGACCATCTGGTTGGAATCCGAGGCTGCCCCGGCCTGGATGACCAGCGTCCGGCCGTCGGGCGAGGTCCACATCGGGTCGACCACGACCCGGGTCACGTCGTCGCTTGCGGCAAGGGTCGAGCGGACCTCGTCCACCTTGGCGCCGAAGGCCGGATCGCCGGCCTTTAGCCCGCCCTGACCCTGGACCACGACCATCAGGGCCGACGACGACATTCCGCCGAACTCGGAATCGGCGATCTCGCGTACGTCGACCGACTCGCTGCCGGTCGCCTCCCAGCCGGCGCCCGAGAGGGCGGTCTCGACCCGAGGGGCGAAGAACCCGAGTCCGACCGCGATCACCAGCCAGATGGTCAGCACCAGCCCGAAATGGGTGGCCGTCCACCGGCCGAGACGGCCGATCGGTCCCGCTTCGCCGACGTGCATCAGTTGCTCTCCATTCGGGCGTTGACCCCCGGACGGACGCCGAAGGCCCTGGCGATGATCAGCGACGAGGGGCAGGCTCCGAGGGCCGCGTAGGCGAGCTGGTTAAGCCCTACGAAGGCGGTCAGTGCGAGGAACCAGGGGGAAAAGAGGAGAGCCAGGACAGTGCTGAGGAGGACCATGAAGCCCGCCAGGGTGAAGAGCACCTTCTCGAGCGGCCACTTTCCGTCCTGGGTTGCGCGGGAGGCCTTCTCGAACCCGAAAACCCGGGAGAACAGGGCCGCCGAGCCGCAGGTGCCGGCGGCGGCGTAGAGCCACTGGTTGAGGCCGACAAATGCGGTCAGGACCAGGAACCACTCCGAGACGAAGGCAGCAAAGGCGGCGCCGAGGATCGTCACCGCGCCGATGACCAGGAAGAGAACCCTCTCGAGCGGCCAGCGGCCGTCGACAGACGCGGCCCGCCAGTCGCAACGGGAGGCCGCTCCCGCCCCGTGGCCTTCGATTACTGCTCCGGATTCACTCACCTCTGTCTCCTTTTCCCGAGTTCGTTACCGGCTTCGGGCCGGCCCGTAATACACAACTCTACAACTGTCTAGTTGTTCTTGTGAGAAAAGATAGCAGGGCCGGTGCGCGGAAGCAGCCCGCCGCTCGAGGGCTCCGGGTGGTCAGTCGCCCTGGAGAGCTTCCAGGCGGTCCCGGATCGCGCCGAGCTGCTCCTCCATCGAGCCGCAGACCCGATCGCACATCTCGATCATCGACTCGTCGGCGAGCGAGTAGAGGACGGAATTGCCTTCACGGCGACGCGCGAGTATCCCCCCGGAATGGAGGGTCTGGAGGTGCTTCGAGACGTTTTGCTGGGACGTGCCCAGCCCTTCGGCGACCTCCCCCACCCCGGCCTCGCCGGCACGGAGCCGGTCGATTATCCGAAGTCGCATCGGCTCACCGAGCAGCTTGAACCGGCCGGCGATCAGCTCGGCCAGTTCGGGCGGAAGTGGAGTCGGCATCGCCACGGTGTCCACAACCATACAACCCGTCGGTTGTGAGTCCCCGGGCGGAACTTCGCCGGTCGGTTGCCCCCGGGCAAAGAAAAGGGGCGGCCCGGAGGCCGCCCCTTTTCGTCAGTCCTGAATCCGGGGTCGTCAGCGTACCCGGATCGTCTTCACCGTCTTCTGGGTCCCTCCGTTGGAGGAGGAAGCGGTGAAGGTGGCCCTGATCGTCCCCTTCGAACGGAACTTGGCCCTGACCGTGACCGTGCGGCTGCTCTCGCCGGCGATGGTTCCGACGGCGGTGTTGAATGCGACACCCTTGCCGGCCACCTTGAGGCGGACTCCCGAGGCCGGGAGGCCTCCGGCATTCCGAACGGTCACCCTGTAAGTGGCGACCTTGCCGACCCTCGCCGTCCCCGGACCGCTCACCGTCGGCTTGGCCAGCCTGGCCGTCGCCGTAGTGCCAGTACACGGGGTGTCTTCACCGACGTCGTTGAATGTCTCCTGGGGACCAGTCGGGGTGCCGTCGGTCAGCCGCCTGCCGAGCAGGAAGTCGGCCGAGTACGGGAAGATGCCGTCGACGCACTTGGCCTGAACGTAGTTCGGCGCTTGGCCTCCCGGCAGGATCACCGTCTCCTGAAGCAGCTCGATGAAGATCTCCTCGGTCTCACCAGGGATGTTGACATTCAGCGAGTTGACTGCCGAATCCGAGGTCAGCTGGGGAATCGGGATCGCCAGCGTACCGTCCTCTGCGAGCGTTCCTTCGGTGTAGATCGCAACGCCGGTGTCGTAGGAGTAGGCCCAGAACTTGAGCCTCGGCCGGCCGTCGACGCGTCCACCGTTGAAGACCAACACCACGCCATCGAGGGTGGCCGCAGGGTTGTTGACCCTGTTCAGCAGGAAGGTTGCCGTGCCGTTGCCGATGATCGAATTCGGGCACCTGGGGACGATCGTCGCGATCGGGACGCTGTTGTTGGTCTCCGGACCAATTCCGTTGGGTCCGGAATCCGGACAGACCGGCATGTTGGCTGGCGGGTTGAACGTCATCCTGCTGTCTCCCGGCAGGTTCAGCGTGGTCTGTCTGGTCGGGAGGATTTCGGTGTTGGGAGGGTTCGGAGCCGAGACGCTGGTCTCGGTCCTCCACTCGGCCGACTTGAAGGCGTTGTTGTAGAAGGAGCCGCTCTTCGGGGTCAGGAAAAACTCGGTTGCAGGAATCTCCCCGGAGGCGTTCGCTCCGGCCGGCAGGGCCAGTCCGATTGCGACGGCCAGAAGGCCTGCGAGTCTTTTCACTTTCATTCGATCCTCTCCTGTCTTGTTTACCCGGCGTGGCCCTCCCACGGACCCCTGGAAAACCGGACCTTCGGAAGTGTAACCGCAATCACACAACGAAGTTGCGGTTCGGCCCCTGGTCAGGGTTCCCGCAGGACGTGCTGGTACCGGGTCGGCGCTCCGGGAGCCCCGATCGGGGCGAAGTCGGCTTGCTGTACGCAGGCCGGGGGAGGGAGATCGTCGGTCTGGAGGTTGTCAGCCATCGTGAACTGGAGGATGTCCTCGTACTGCTCCTCGGGGGCGGCCGGGTCGTAAGGCTGGCCGAGTGGCTGAAGGATCGGATAGATCAGGTTGCCCGGGGCCGGGGTGCCGAATGGCGGCAGGCCGCCGAAGCGGGCCTGGCCGCCCGCTCCGAGTCCGGCCCAGTCAGGAATCGTCGCGTTGAGGCCCCCAGCGCAGTTGGTCGAGTCGAAGACCGAGAGGTTGCCGAAGTACTGGTCGTCAGGTGTGCTCTCGGGGACGGTGGCCGGATAGGGGTTCGACCGGTTGATGGTCAGTCGCTGGTCGAAGGCGGCGAGGCTCTCGGGTCCGAGCGTCACCCCGGCCCGGATGTAGCGGACGCCGTCCGGGTCGCTGGCGTAAGTGGCGCTGGCGTTGGTGGCGGCCGCCGCGTTGCCGAGGAAGGCTGCGAGCTCGCGCTTGTAGTAGTCCGCCGACTCGATGATCGGGTTGAACTCGGCCAGGAAGTCGGGCAGCCGGGCGAGGATCCGGGGAGCCTCGGTGTCGAGGAAGCCACGCAGCGAGGTGAAGCCGGCCGGGGCCTTCTGGATCACCGGCTTCAGGTTGGTGTAGAGCCTCTCGCTGACCGGGGCAAGGCGGCCCGAGGCCCGGGCCGTCGGCCCCAGCTCACGGGCGACCGGGACCATCTTCTTCATGATCGGCGTGCCGACCACCGCGAGCTTGCCGAGCCGGGTCTGGGTCTTTCGGGACTCGATCAGGAAGGTCGGCAGGGCCCGGAAGAGCGCGGCCAGGTCGGCCTCGCGCTCGGCCGTCGTCCGGAAGACGGTGTTGGTACCCCGGATAAGGCCCGAGAGCTGGCCCTGGCGGCGCGAGAGGGCATCGAAGACGACCCCCGTGTTCCGGATCAGCCTGGTCACGTCTTCTTCCTGCTGGTTGAGGATGTTCAGCACGTCGTCGAGCTCGGTCAGGGTCCCTGGCAGGACGCCGAGCGCCTGATTCAGGCTCGCGCCCCGGCCCCGGCTTGCGATCGCGTTGTCGATCGCCCCCTGCATGAAGGCCTCCCGGGTCTCTTCGTCATAGGTCCGAAGGACCTCGTCGAGCTGGACCGAGGCCGCCACCTGGGCTGGCGGCAGGGCGCTTCCGTCCTCCAGCATGCCCGAAGAGCGGTTGCCAGGGGCGAGCTCGACGTAGGCCTCACCGAGCAGGGACTTGGCCCGGAGGATGGCCCGGGTGTCGACCGGCAGCGGGGCGTACTCGGGCTCGATCTCCAGCGTGACGATCGCCTCGCCCCGCTCGTCTCCCTGTCCGAGCTGGATATCGCTCACCCGGCCGATTTCCAGACCCGAGATCTTCACCTGGGACTGCTCGGCCAGCTGGTTGATCTGGGTCAGGGGCATCCGGAGCTTGTAGCCCTCGGCGGCCAGCGGGGTCGGGCCTCCGAAGGCATTCCAGACGAACAGCAGCAGGGCGAAGCAGGCAAGGGCGAACCCGGCGACGGTGATCAGCTGGCCTGCCGAAGGTGCCTGCTTGTTCACCGCCCACCTCCCGTCGCATCGTCGGGATCGGTGGTCGCCGGGTCGTCACCCGGGGCGGGGAGCAGCCCGTCATCGGATGGCGGGAGGTCGGGGTCGTCGGACGGGGCCGTGAGCCCCAGGCCGCCGCTCTCGAACGAGGTCGCGACGGTCTCCGGGCGGACCGGTGCGGTCTGGCAGATACCTCCCTGGGACGGGTTGTAGGGCGGCGGCAGCTGGGCCAGTCGGTAGGCGGTCAGGAGCTGCGGGGCCCCTCCGGTCCCGTTCCAGGCGACCTGCTCGCCAAGGCGTGCCGTGTTGCAATTGATCATGCTGATGCCGCGCCGGACCGGGCCACCGGCGTCCTGGGCGTTCATCGAGGAGTTGAAGTTGTGTGCGAACCAGGGTGCCCAGAAGAGGAAGCCCTCGCTCGAGCTGCCAGCCGGGTTGTAGGCCAGCATGTCGAGCAGCCGGTTGAGGTTGACGTAGAGGCCCTTGACCTGACCGGTCGTCACCGCGGCCGCCTTGCTGGTCACCCCGAGCTCCTCGAAGACGGGCTGGACCTCGCGGGCGAACGGCCGGATGTCGTCACGGAAGTCGTCGGTCGTGCTTGTGGCGAGCCGCTGCAGGGCGACCAGGCCCGGCTTCAGTCGCTTCACCCCGGGGATCAGGTCGAGCAGGGTCGGCCGGACGACCAGCGAGAGCTGGTTCGAGGCGGCGAGTCCGCTCCGGGCTGCGGTCAGGGTGGCCGGGAACTCGGTCAGCGCCTCCCTGAGCGAGGCCTCCTCGTCGGCCCAGGCCTGGAGGTTGTCCTTCGAGTTGGTGACGAAGTCAGCGACCGCCTGGTCGTTGTTGCCGAGCTCGGTCGCCAGCAGACTTAGCGCCCGGACGCCGCCGGAGATGTTCTCGCGACGCTTCTCGAGCAGGCCGTTGATCCTGGCCGTGTAGGTGGCGAACGGCCCAAACCGGCGGAGTGCCTGGGAGAGCTCGCGGCCCTTGCCGTCGAGGCCGATCCCGGCCCCGTTCAGTAGCAGGACCAGGTAGTCCTGGGTCTCGCGGTCGAGGCTGGCCCAGAACTGGTCGAGCTGGACGTTGGAGAGGCCCTGGGCGAGCGGCAGGGTCGAGCCCTCCTCGGGCGGGGGGCCGGTCGTCCCGGGGTCGATCTCGACCACCATGTCGCTCAGGCCGGTCTTCGGCCGGAGCAGGAATTCAGCGTCCTGGTGGAGCAGCTCGCGGTAGCGGGGCTCGATGTCGAGCCTCACCTTCGCGACCCCGTTCTCCAGCTCGGCGGCACCGACCTTGCCTACGTTTATCCCGGCGATCACGGCCGCCTGGCCCTGGCCCGGGGTGATCGCCTGGGCCGTCTCGAACTCAGCGTTGATCGAGTAGAACTCCTGGCCGAGTCCGGGGATCCAGGACGGCAGGGCGGCCTTCTGGTTGGCCAGGATGACCAGCAGGGTGACGATCGCCAGGATCACCATCAGGGTGATCGCGATGAAGTCCTTCGAGTGGTCCCTGATTGCCTTGATCATCCGGCTCATGGCGTGTAGGGCTCCGGACTGGCAGGTCCCGGCCCGGCGGCCGGGCCATTCAGGTCGGGGACGGCCTGGGTGTAGCAGCGGGCCGAGGTGACGATCGCGGGCAGGCCGTTGCTTAGGGGACTCGTGCCGAGCGGGGTCGTCTGGGTCCGGCCGTACAGCGGGGTGCTGATGCCGCTCTCGAGTGGGTCATCCATCTTGACCGGGACCCCGGGCTCCTGGGGTGGGCTGGCGTTGAACGGCGGGCCGCCGCCGATCTGGAACCGGGTGAAGGGGCCGTTGCCGTCGAAGGTCGAGGCCGCCCCGGCCACGTTGACGGCCGCGTAGAGCGGCTGGCGAGAGGCCTTCTGGCCGTTGCCGAGGCCTCCGTCGGTGATTACCTGGTCACCGGTCGGGACGATGTTGCCGGTGACGCACTTCGAGAAGTCGGTTAGCTGGGAGAGGAAGCCGAGCGTCTCGGCGGCCGAGAGGGCCGAATCGGGTGTGGTCCGGGCCGTGATCTTCGCCAGTCCGCCGAGCTCGGACTGGGTGAGCAGGGGCTTGAGCTGCCGGGTGAGCGGGGTGACCAGCCGGATCGTCCGCGGGATCTGGTCGATCCCGGGCTCGGCCGCGACGGCGAAGCCCCGGACGGCCGGGATCGCCCGGTTCAGGCTGGTGAAGGAGATTCGGGCCGTCTGGATCGTCGGCCCGAGCTCGCGCACGGTGGCCGCCAGGTTGCCCGACTCGGCGGCCAGCGCCCCGGTGAAGGTCTCGAAGTTCCGGATGAACCCGGTGACGTCGTCCTGGCGCTCGTTCAGGGTGCCGGTCAGGCGGCCGAGTCCCCTGAGCACGTTCCTCAGGTCATTCGGGCCCTCTCCGAGGTAGGCCTCGTTGACGATCGCCGTGCCCCGGGCCGCGACGGGGCCGTTCCGGTAGGCGAGGTTGAGCGACTGGCCGCCGGTCAGGCCCTGGACGAGCGGCTCGAAGGTCAGGTCGTCCTCCGCGGTAGGGACCCGGGTCAGGCCCTCGCCGACTCCGGCCAGCAGCTTCTGGAGGTAGGCCCGCTGGGGCAGCTGGAGCACGTTCCGCAGGACGTCCCCGATCTGGACGCTGGTCCCCGTGCGGGAGATCGGGATCTCCCCCCCCTCATCCATCTCCGGAGCAGTCGGGGTGCCGGGGTCGAGGTCGATGAACCAGTTGCCCTCGAGGAAGAGCCGGGGCCGGATCTGGGCCGCGGCGTCTGTCCGGACCGGCCGGCCCTCCTCGTCGACCGTGAAGGTGACCACCGTGGCGTCGCCCTTCGGCTCGACCTTCTGCACCCGGCCGATGTTGATCCCGGCGATCCGGACCGGCGACTTCTCCGAGATGTCGACCGCGTTGGCGAAGGTCGCCCGGACCTCGTAGCCCGGGTCGGTGAACGGGATCGACTTGGTGAAGGCATAGAAGAGGAAGGCGGCGACCAGGCCGATCGCGATCAGGCCGACCGCGAGCGGGCCCAGCCCTCCCCACTCCCGGAAGAACTCCTGGTTGTAGCGCGGCGTCTTTCTCCCCCTGGCGCTCATCCGCCGCCCGTCCAGTTCAGCTGGGCCTCGGACTGGTCGTTGGTCAGGATCGTGTCGACGGCATCACCGTTGCCGATCACCTGCTGGCCGACCGTGTAACCCTCGTTGCCGGCCGCACAGACCCTCGGCTGACTCGGGGCCGCAGTCCATGGGTACGGGTTCGAGTGGAGGAAGTTCGCCGCCTGCTGCTCGGGTGTGTCGTAGTCGGGCAGGGCTCCACCGGCGGCCGGCGTCGCGGCCGGAACGCCCTCGCCGTTCGGCCCGACTGGCGGCAGGATGCTGATGGCCCGGATCCAGCGGCCATTGTCGTTGCCGGTCGAAGCGGCCTCCTGGGCGTTCCGGAGCAGCAGGGCGAGGTAGTTACAGACGTTCTGGGCCGGGGCAAGGAACCGGAACAGGGGCCTCAGGTTGTCATTGGTCCGGATCAGGTCGTCGAGTCCGGTGTTGACCACGGCACTCTCCCCGAACAGCCGGAGCGAGCGGGCGGTCGGGCCGATCTGGTCGTTGAGGCGGGGCGAGGAGCGAAGGACCGGAATCCCGATCGTCAGGGCGCGGTTGACGGTCGGGGCACTCTCGCCGAGTGCGACCGCGGCCGGCTTGAGAGCCCGGGCGAAGCGGGCCGAGGCGTAGAGGAAGGGCCGGATCCTCGGACCTTCGCGCTGGACGACCTTCTGAGTCTTGACGTTCTCGGTGATCGAGTCCTGCATGTAGGGACGGGCGACCGTTGCCAGGGAGGAGAAGGTCGTGTCGAGGTACTCGAAGTTCTGGCCCTGGAGCTCGGCCACCGGGGCTACCTCGGCCGCGGCCTGACTAAGCCCCTGCACGAAACCTTCGAGGTCGGTCTGCTCGGAGGCGAGGTTCCGGGTCACCGGGCGGGCAACCTCGAGGAGCGGCGGCAGCAGGCCGAGGATCTCGTTGATCGCCTGGCCCCGGGCGGCGAGGGCGCCGCCGTACTGGGCGAAGTTCTGCTGGATCGCCCGCCGCACGTCGGGCTGGAACATGTTGAAGAACTGATCCTGGTCGACCGGTTCCGGGACGGCCTGGGTTATCGGCAGGGTGCCGCCCTCGGGCAGGTCGCGGTCCGACTCGCCCGGGGTGAGCAGGAGGTACTTGAGCCCGAGCGCCGAGCGCTGCCGGACGACCACGGTCGAGTCCTCCGGGATCGGGGAGGCGCTCTGGTCGAGGTTGAGCTGGAGGTTGACGATCGTCCTGCCGTCATCCAGCTGGACCGGCTCCACCTGGGAGACGGTGCCGACCCGGACCCCGGCGATCCTGACCTCGTTGCCGTTGACCAGCGAGGCCCCGGACGGGAGCTCGGCGTTGATCCGGTAGGTCGGGACGAACGGAAGGCCGGTGTTCGCGTTGTAGGAGAAGAAGACTCCGACCACGATGATCAGGGTCGTGACCGCACCGACCAGCAGCGGGCTCGCTGAGATTCCCTTTTTCTCCGGAGCGCTCATCGTCCCAGCAGGTACTCCAGGATCGCCATCTGGGTCGCCTGTCTCGGATTGCCCTTCATGCGGCCGTCCCTGCGGCGCTGGGCCGGTGCCGATCCGCCGTCGGGTGCGGCGCTCGCCTCGGGTTCGGTCGCCCCTCCCTGCTCCGGCGTCGGGCCGGGCTCGGGACCGGGCTCCGGTACGACCTCTCCATCCGGATCCTCCAGGGCTTCCGGAGCCGGGGACTCGTCCGTTCCGATCCCCCCGGATTCGAGATCGGGCAGGACGCCCCGGGCCGTTTCCCTAAGCGAGGCCTGGGTGAAGTCCCACTGGGTCGGGCAGTTGCTGAACCGGGCCAGCTTGTACTCGGTGCAGCCCGTGATGATCACGTTGGTCCGCTGGTAATGGCCGAACTGGTCGTAGCCCGAGAGGGCGCTACCCGTGTTGTAGAAGAACCGCATCAGGTTCCTGAAGCCGTTCGCCTCGCGGGTCGAGCCGAAGAAGAAGTTGAGGTCGGTGAACGGCTCCTTGCCAGACCTCGCCTGGTCGCCGAGCTTCTGGATGATCGGGAGCGAGGCCAGCAGGTCCGGGCGGGCGGTCCGGGTCGCCGCGCCGAGGCTCTCGAAGGAGATCCGGTTGGCATCGGCGAACGGCTGGAGCTTCTTCGTCACCTCGGCGATCTGCTTCGCGTTCGGCTGGAGGGCGGCGAAGGTCGGCCGGGCGTCGCTTGCGAAGGTCTCCAGCGCCTGAAAGGTTGAGCGCAGCTCCCGCAGGGTGGTCGGCAAATTCCGCAGGTTCTCCCGCATCGCGTCGCTCCGCTCCGCGGTCGCCCCGGCGGTGTACCCGGCCGCCTCGAAGAAGCCGACCAGCTGCTTTCGACGCGCGGCAAGCTGGGTCAGGTTGTTGTCACCGTTTCGGGCCAGCTCGGCGAGGCGCTTGTTCTGGGAGGCGAGGATCGCGAGGACCTTGTTCACCTCCATGAGGGTCGGGTTCGCCCGGGTGATCGTCTCCCTCAGCTCCGGGCCCCTCGTCGCCAGGCCGACCCCAAGCTCGTTGAGGATGATCCGGAACCGCTGGGCGTACGGCAGCCGGTAGATGTTGTTGATCAGGTCCTGGTCGACCGAGCGGCCGTTGTTCTCGACCGGGAGCAGCCTCTGGCCGGCCCCGGGCTGATCGTCGGGGATCACGGCGAGGGCCGGGGGCGGCTCGGTCCCCGGGGGGCGCGGCTCGGTCACCTGGCAGTCGATGAACTTCTCGCCGATCAGCGACTGGGGCCTGATGATGCAGGAGGCGTCGTCGCGGAAGTCCCGGAAGTCGGGGTCGTCGATCTTCATCACGATGATCGCCTTGCCCGGCCGGGTCGGATCCCCGGGATCGTCGGAGACGACCTCGCCCGGCAGCGAGACGTCGATCGAGTCGACCGAGCCGACGTTGGCCCCGGCCACCCGGACGTCGACGTCGGGGACGACGAAGGCCCCGTTGTCGAACACGGCCCGGACCAGGTAGGGGTTCGAGTCGCCCGAGAGGTTCCTGATCACCAGCAGGGCCAGGACGGCGGCCAGGATTACCCCCGATATGACGAGCAGGCGCCTCATCCCGGTGGCACCTGGGTCGGGTTGCACTTGCCCACGAGGTTGCCGCCGTCGAGGAAGGGGTTCGAGCCGGCGATCGCCTGGGTCGAGCCACCGGGGCACCGGTTGATGCCGCTGACCAGGTCGAGGCCACCGAAGTTGACCGTGTCTGCCGGCAGGATGTCCGAGCCACTCAGCTGGAAAATGCCGGTCGCGGTCGGCCGGACCCGGCTGTAGTGGCCGTTGGCGTCGTAGTTGGCGGTGGCCGCGCCCAGCTTGGCGAAAGCGTTGAGGATGTCCGGCATGTAGGCCCGGGTCTCGGCGATCTCCTCCTCGGTGTCGTCGAGGGCGGCGATCGTCTCGTCGAATGCGACCCGGGAGGTGTCCTCGAGCGGGATCAGGTTGCTGAGCAGGTCGGAGGTGTCGTTGTTCGGCCCGGGCCGGCCGGCAGTCACCGCGAGGTCGTTGAACACCGGGCGGGCCCGCTGGAGCACCGGCCGGAGCTCGGACCTCAGGAAGTTGGCGAAGCCGGCATCGGCAGCCCGCCCGTTCGCCCGGATCAGGGCCTCGACGTCGTCGAGCGACGCCCGCAGGTTGACGAAGGTGGTCGAGCCCTGCCTGAGGGTCGGGGGCAGCTCCCGCAGGGCGAGGGAGAGCGACTCGTTCTCGCTCGCGATCGCGTTCAGGGCGGTGTCGGCGTTACCGACCAGGTCGGTTATCTCGGGCGCGACGGTCGAGAGGGTGGTCATCAGTCCGCCGACGTTGCGGACGAAGACGTCGAGCTTCGAGTCCTGGTCGGAGAGCTCGGCCATAAGCCGCTGGGTGCTGCTGAACGATGCGCCCGTGTACTTGAACGTCTGGTTGGCACCTTCGGCCGCGTCGCCGGCGTAGATCTGGTTGATCCCGCGGAACACACCCGAAAGTCCCTTGCGGGTCTTCTTGTCGAAGATGTCGAAGAACTGGTCGATCTCGACAGCCGAGGTGGTGCTCTCCTCGCCGAGCACGGTTCCCTCCGGGATCTCCGGGGCATTGTCCGGCCCGGGGGTGAGCGAGAGGTAGTGGTTGTGGACGCTCGAGAGCGAGCGCTTGCGGACGATGAAGGAGCTGCCCTCGTGGATCGGCTCCTCCAGCTCGACCTCCATCTCGGCCATGCTGTCCTCGGTCAGCGAAATGCCGCTGACCGATCCGACCGGGTGGCCTCCGACCATGACCAGGTTGCCGGGCACGATCAGGCTGGCGTTCTCGAACTGGAGCTTGTACTTGTAGCCGGAGCCGCCGGAGAAGATCAGCACGGCGAGCAGGACGACCGCACAGACGAACGCACCCAGGATCGCGATCCTGAGCAGGGTGGAGGACCGGCTACTAACCGTCGCTCCGCCGGACTCTGCTGGATTAGCTGGCGTCAACCTTCGCTACCCGGTGTTTCTCCCCACCGAAGGCGCCTCCTTCCTCGCTGCTGATGCTACCTGAGCCTCTCCCCGACCGGACCCGCGCCCGACAGCGGTTCAGGGGTCCGGGCGGGACTACTTTCGAAGCAGCGAACGGAGGTACGGAAGCGGGTCGACCGGCTTGCCCCCGGTCTGCCAGGGACCACGCCAGAACTCGAAGTGGAGGTGGCAGCCGTAGGCCCGTCCGGTCTGGCCGACCCGGCCGATTCGCTGACCGGCCCCGACCACGGAACCGAGCTTGACCGGTGACTGCTCGCGGAGGTGCATGTAGGCGAAACTGGAGTTGGTCCCGAGGTTCTTGAGCACCACGTACCAGCCGGCGGCCGAGTGGTACTCGTTGTAGAGGACCTTCGACTTCCGGGCGGCGACCATCCGGATGCCGCAGGCGGCCATCACGTCCTGGCCCTGGTGCGAGTAGCCGCCACGGGGGGCACCGAACCGGGCACCGCCGCTGCCGAAGCTCACGCTCCCCTTGACCGGGAAGACCTCCTTGGGGATCCTGCTCGCCGGCAGGACCTCGAGCTCGCGGGGCGACTTGTTCGACCTCACGTCTTGGCCGGTCACGACCCAGACCCGTCCCGAGACGGCTCCCTTCGGAACGGTCGTGGTCACGGTTCCATAGTCGCGGTCGTCGAACCGGGTCCGTACGGGCTCTTCGGAACCGGCGAAGACAATCGTCTCAACCTGGCTGAGGTAGACGCCGACCAGCCTGACCCGAGAGCCCGGCGTGGCCTTGCGGGTCGAAACGCACTTCGTCAGGCAGACCGCGTCGTCGAGCTGGGGCTTGCCGGGCACGCCGATCCCACCCGAACGCTCGGCCGCCACGGCCGAGCCGCCCTCACCCCCGCGCTGGACGACGAGGGCCGTCGCGACGAGGAGCATGACGATGCCGAAGGCGGTCGCCAGTCCCTGCATGGGCCGGGGCCCGGAAGCGGTGTCGAGGGGTCGGGGCACCGGGTCGAACCTTAGCGAACCGTAGGGCGTTTGTGAGCGTAGGCAAACATTTGACCTCCGGCCCCGTTCCCCGGGCCATGTCCGGCCGGAGAGTGGAGAGCGCGGAAAGTTAGCCTGCCGGACAAGCGCCGAAAACGCATCCACGGTTTACTCCATGAAGCGCCGATTGCCGATCGGTCCGGCGCCTCGTCCCGAGACACCAACAAACTCTCCCCGGAGGTACCAGAAGAGATGACCCGGATCCGCCAGCAAAACGTCACCGCAGCGCAGTGGAACCCGAACGGCGGTCCGGTCATGCCGGTCGACCTGACCAAGGAGGAGAACGTCGTCTTCGGCAGCGAAGTCTTCTCGATCGCGGCCCAGCGGGAGAGGCTTCCGGCCGACGTCTTCGACCGCCTGGTCGAGACGCTCGAGAAGGGCGCCGCGCTCGACGTCGAGCTGGCCGACGCGGTGGCCGAGGCGATGAAGGACTGGGCGCTCGAGAACGGGGCGACCCACTTCACCCACGTCTTCCAGCCGCTGACAGGTTCGACCGCCGAGAAGCACGACTCCTTCTTCACCCCGACCTCCGAGGGGTCGGCGATCGCCAGCTTCTCCGGAAGCGAGCTGATCCAGGGGGAGCCGGATGCCTCGTCGTTCCCGACCGGCGGGATCCGGGCGACCTTCGAGGCACGGGGGTACACGGCCTGGGATCCGACCAGCCCGGCCTTCCTGATGGACAACCCGAACGGAAAGCTCCTCTGCATCCCGACCGCCTTCGCTTCCTGGACCGGCGAGGCGCTGGACGCCAAGATCCCGCTGCTTCGCTCGATGGACGCGCTCTCGAAGTCCGCCGTCCGGGCCCTGCGTCTGCTCGGGGACGAGGAGAGCGAGCGGGTCGTGACCACGGTCGGCCCCGAGCAGGAGTATTTCCTGATCGACGAGCAGTACTACTTCGACCGGCCCGACCTGATCCTGACCGGCCGGACCCTGTTCGGGACCAAGCCGGCCAAGGGCCACGAGCTCGACGACCACTACTTCGGGGCAATCCCGGAGCGGGTGCTGGCCTTCATGATGGAGGCCGAGGACGAGATGGCCCGGCTGGGCATCCCGATCAAGACCCGGCACAACGAGGTCGCTCCAGCCCAGTACGAAATCGCCCCGATGTTCGAGAACTCGAACGTCGGCTCCGACCACCAGCAGCTCCTGATGCAGGTGATGCAGAACATCGCCAGGCGGTACGGCCTGGTCTGCCTGCTCCACGAGAAGCCGTTCGCCGGGGTCAACGGCTCGGGCAAGCACAACAACTGGTCGATGGGCACCGATACCGGGCACAACCTGCTCGACCCTGGAGACACGCCGGCCAAGAACCTGAGCTTCCTGTTCTTCTGCGCCGCCGTAATGCAGGCGGTCAACAGGCACCAGGGCCTGCTCCGGGCGTCGGTCGCCAACATCGGCCAGGACCACCGGCTCGGCGCGAACGAGGCCCCGCCGGCAATCATCTCGGTCTTCCTCGGAGCCGAGCTCGAGAAGCTGTTCGAGGCGATCGCCGAGGGTGAGGGTGAGCGGGAGACCCCCGGCCAGCTGCTCGACCTGGGGGCCGAGGTGCTGCCCGACCTGCCGCTCCACGGTGGCGATCGGAACCGGACCTCGCCGTTCGCCTTCACCGGCAACAAGTTCGAGTTCCGGGCGCTCGGCTCGAGCATGTCGCTCGCCTTCCCGAACACCGTGCTGAACACGATCGCCGCCGAGGCGATCGACGACCTCTCCGACAAGCTCGAGGCCTTCGGCACCGACGACCTGGCCGCAGCGGTCGAGTACGTGGTCGCCGAGTCCTACAGGGAGAACCGCCAGATCTGCTTCGACGGCGACGGGTATTCGGAGGAGTGGCAGGAGGAGGCCGAACGACGGGGCCTGAAGAACCTCCGGACCACGCCGGACGCACTGCCAGAGGTGGTCAGCGAGCAGACGATCGAGACCTTCGAAAAGTACGGGGTGCTCGACCGGCGCGAGCTCGAGGCCCGGTTCGAGGTCTGGGTCGAGCAGTACGCGATGGAGGCCAACATCGAGGCAGAGACGGCCGCCGACATCGCCCGGACCCAGATCATGCCGGCCGTGGCGAGGCACCTTGCGATGCTCGACGATGCCGACGCCGACCAGCTGGAGAAGGAGGCCCGGGCCCTGTTCGACGAGCTGGTCGAGACCACGATCGCCCTCGAGGCCGTGAATATGTACCCCGACGGGATCGACGCCGAAGGCCTCGACCTGGCGGTCTATGCCCGCGACGAGCAGCTGGCAAAGATGCATGATGTCCGGGTCGTCGCCGACCGGCTCGAGCGGATCGTCGCCGACGACCTCTGGCCTTTGCCCAAGTACTCGGAGATGCTTTTCATCAAGTAGTCCGCAGGGTCCGGGGTGCGACCCGGAAGTGCCCGGCCGCACCCCGGCTCGCGTTGCTGATTGACTTCGACCGATGGAGGTCGTCCGAGACGAACAGCCCGAGTGGCTGACCAACTCGTACCTGGTCTACGACCGGCCCGGTGGCACCGGCTTCCTGGTCGATGCGAATGGCCGCACGGCCGGACTGCTGGAAAAGGCCCGGGCCGAGGGGGTCTCGGTCGAGCACCTGCTGCTGACCCACGAGCACTGGGACCACGCCGTCGACGCCCGGGCGCTGGCCGAAGCAGAAGGCCTGACCGTCCATGCCCATCCGGGCGCAGCCGGGGCGCTCGACTTCGAGACGACCGCGATCGGGGACGGCGACGAGCTCGAGATCGGGGAGATGACCGTACGGGCGATTTACACCCCCGGGCACAGCGACTCCCACCTGGCCTTTCTGGTCGACGGCACCGACCTCTTCTCGGGCGACGTCCTGTTCGCCGGGACGGTCGGTGGCACGATGCTCCCCGGCGAAACCGGGTTCGCCGAGCTCAAGGCGTCAGTGATGGACGAGATGATGCTCCTGGAGCCCGAGACCAGGGTCCAACCCGGCCACGCCGGCCCGACCACGATCGGTGAGGAGTGGGAGTCGAACCCGTTCGTCAGGGTCTGGCGCGGCCTCGATGCCGAAGGCGAAGAACCCTGTGAAGTGGCCGATACCGGTCCGGCGACGCTAGTCCTCTGGGCGCCCGACTACGACGGGACCAACAAGGCCTGGGTCCGGTTCCCGGATGGGTCGGACGGGATAGTCGGCGGCTCCCGGATAAAGCGCGACTGACCGGAAGTCAGGGGCGCCTGAACAGGAGTCGGGCCTCGATCAGCCCGCCCAGGGCGATCAGCAGTCCCACCCCAAACAGGGTCGCAGCCTCGCCCGAGAGCCCGAAGCCGCCTCCGGCCTGATCGGGATCGACCGGCTCATCGGTCGATCCCGCCCCGGCCTCCACGGAGGGATCGATCAGGAGCCCCGAGACCTCCTCGAGGCCCTCGTCGGAGGGGGTCGGCCGGTCGGGTGGAGTCGCCTCCGGAAGTGCCGTGACCGGGGAGCCCGCGCCCGGCGAATCCGGGGAGCCGCCTCCGCCGGATCCGAACCCGTACCCGGCACCGCTTCCACCGCCTGAACTGGTGCCCGATCCGGTGTCACCCATGCCCCCCGAATCGCGGTCGGGGTCCCGCTTTCCGTCCCCTCCCCCACCTCCACCGTCGGTGGATTCGTCGATCGTCTGGAAGCCGTAGCCGGATCCGTCGGCCCCGGTTACGTTCACCGAGACGGAGCGCCGGCCACTGCCCCGGAACCGGTGGACGACTCGGGGCAGAGTTGTGGTCCTTTCGTCGCCGTCGCTGAAGCTCCAGGCGTAGGACAGCTGCGCGCCCGCCGGGGCGCCGGTCACCCTCGCCGTGATCGTCACCGCCTGGCCCCTGCGGGGACGGTCCGGCGAGTGGGAGAGCGAGACGTCCCAGACCTTGCCGTCGCCGGCCTTGATGTCGACTGGTGCGAACCGGAAGGTGTAGGCGCGTCCGGGTGAGCCCGGCATCACGAAGACCGTGTTCCCGTTGCTCTCGTAGAACACCGGTGGGCCATCGTCGAAGAAGTTCGGGTCGAGTGCCTGGGCGCGGCTCAGCTCGACCACTCCGCCGGAAGGCAGGCCGACCTCGACCGAGGGCAGCGTCTCGAGCTCCAGCCATCCCCCGGCCCTGGCCTCAGCCTCCCGGAGGACCTTCCCCATCGAGTAGCCGTTGGAGATCGTGGTCGGACCCGAGGCCAGCCGGTAGACCTGGTTGTTGATGTCGGCCTGCCCGAGCTCGGAGAGCGAGACCGAGACCTTGCGGGGGTCGTTGCCAGGCGCGACTACCTCGATCTGGCCATCCTTTGCTTCGGCGACGGTCGGGGCAAGGGCCGCGAGTGCGACCACGGCGATACCGATTGCGACGGACCTCACCACCCCCGCTAGGCCTCCCGGTCTATCTGGAGCGAGACCGAGCCGAAAGGCGCCCCGACCCCGTAGAAGCCGCCGAACACGCCTGCGGCACCGGGCGGTACCGAGCCCGGCACGTCCTGCCAGGAGGTGACTCCACCCGAGCCTTCGGTCGGCTGGACACGGGACGGGTCGAACTGGACGACGACGGCCCGGCTGCCGGTGAACGGGGTGCCGTCAATCCCCTCGACCGCGAAGACGAGGCGCCAGACGCCGGCCTCCACTTCGAGCTCGGGATTCCTGACCACGAAGTTGATTCCCTTGAAGACGTCCGAGTTGCCGCAATAGCGGAACGAGACGCCGCCAGTGCCCTTGACCGAGGCCGAGAGGACGCCTTCCCCTCCATCTTCGACCCAGCCTTCCGAGAAGGGGAAGGTGAACTCGTAGACCAGTGCCGGATGTGGGGGGATCACCTCTGACGGACCTGCGATTGCGGGGGCGAGCGCCGCCGGGTCGTCACCGGAGGCGACGTACTGGACCCACGATTGCCGAACCCGCCAGGTCAGGGTCGCTCCGGCGAGGTCGGTCGCCGCCACCGGGCGCTCGAACGGGTCTGGCGGTGGTGGCGGCGTGACGTCCGGAACGATCTGATCGATCCAGGTCATGTAGAGGCCGCCCCAGGCGAGGCCGTTCCGGGCCTGCCTCAACCCGGCCCTTCGCTTTGCGGTCGAGGCAAAGGAGGCGGACATCGCGGTCCTGCCGCCGAGCACCTCGACTCGGCTGTTGACCGGGTTCACGCTGATTCTCGAGCCGTTGACCCGGAAGACGGTCATCGCCCGGCCGTCGACCCGGCCCTCGAGCCGGGCCGCGTTTCCGTTCCGCACGAAGCGGGTGAACACGACCCTGACCTTACGACCCTTCGGGGAGATGAGGGTGAAGCCCCCGGAAAGCCGGGCCTCGGCCGTGGTGCCCTCGACGGAGCCCGACTTCACCGGATAGACCGGCAGGCCCCCGACCACCTCGGCCGGGGCGGTAAGACGATGGATGACCCGGCTGCGGGAGATCCGCTTCCAGGTGTCACGCGATAGGCCAAGCTCGGCCTCGCCCTCCTCGAGGGGCACGGGCTGGACCGGGCAGGGGTCGAAGCCGTTGGCGGCCGCCCCGGAGGCAGGTATGAACAGGACCGGGATGCCGACGAGGACGACGGCCAGAACCAGGCCGACCCCCTGTCGGACTCCCGGCACCTCCCTACCCCCTCCCGTCGGCGACGGTCGAGGTAAGGGTGAAGGTGATCGGCTCGAGCGCCTGACCTGCCTGGTACCGGAAGGTCGGCGAGAACGGGGCGAGCCTGAGCGCATCCGACCCGGCGGCGGTCAGGATCACGGGTACGTTCGTCCAGGTCACCGAAGCCACGGTTTCCGAGAAGGAGCCCTCCGATGTGACCAGCTGGGCGACCTTCACCCGCTGGGTCGGGATCCATTCCCCGAGCACGTTGGTGTCCACGTCGAAGAGGAGGCGGGCCCTGAGACCGTTGATCACGATCGACGGCCTGGACAGGAGGATCCGGAACTGGGTCTGGTGGCAGAGCAGTATCGAGCCGGAGCCGTTCAGCACCACCCGGTCGTCGACCAGCCCCTCCTCGCCGAGGTTCCAGGCTCCGTCGGCGAAGGGGAAGGAGAACCCGAGCGGGGTCTGCGGTGCGGGCGGTGGAGCGACGGGCGGAACGACCACTCCTCCATCGATGCCCTGCATCACTCCCTGACCGCCCGGGAGGAAGAAGAGGTAGTTCCTCAACGCCGACCTGATTCCCCAGAAGATGGAGTCACCGACCGCCGTGGTACCGGGATCGACCGGACTCGGGTCCGGGGCGACGGGCAACGTCCCGGCGACCTTCGAGGTCGCGGGCAGGCTGCAGGTCGTCGCGTACGGATCCTCGAAGCCGGCCTGGGAGTCAAGGGTGGCCTTGCCGACCTTGGCCGCCGGACCCTCCATGAGCTCGAGCTTGGCCTGAAGCCTGCCGGCCAAGTCACCGGTCAGCCGCATGACGCGGCCCCGGAACTTCATCGTGCCGACCTGGGGATCGACCTCGGTTTGTCCGGCGATCGTGAAGGCCCTGATCCGCGAGTCCTGGTTTCCGACTCTCGCGGTGACGAAGGAGCCCTGGACGGGCGTCGAGACGACCCGAAGCTGACTGAGGATCTGGCGCCGCTCGCCGCGGACGAAGCTGATCGTTCCCCCGAGCCGGGTCACCGAGCGGCTGGAGCCGGTCGAGACCTCGGTGACGGGCATCTCGACCCGGACCTGGCCGTTGACGACGGACGAGGTCGCGATGCCGCCTGCCAGGACCCGGACTTTTTTCGGACCGGAGAAATCGAACCTGGCCTCGCCCTGGGCCGGAGTAGAGGCGGTGGCCGAAGGCGTGGTCAGCAGGAGGCCGGCAGCCAGTCCGGCAAGGGCGACGATGGAGACTGCGTGCCGGGTGCGGACCCGGAAACCATTAGAGGGAAATCGATTCTTCGTCACTTGCGCCTCCTGTTTGTCTGGGCTGGCTGGCGACCGAACGGTTAACTTAGGTCGACCTTAGTCGTATTAGGCAGACCTTATTGGATTGCTCTCCGGGCCGGGGGTCAGGGGTTCCGTTCAGCCGTCCGGTCGAGCCAGCCGACGTGGAGCGCCGACCTTCCGTCCCGGCTGATCAGCTCGGCCTCGACGCCCCAGACCTCGGAGATCAACTGTGGTGTCAACACCTCGAAGGGGGTCCCGGTTGCGATCGAGCGACCCTCCGAGAGGACCGTCACCCGGTCGGCGACCGCGGCCGCCAGGGCCAGGTCGTGGACGATCAGGAGGATTCCAAAGCCCTGGTCGACCAGCCCCCGGAGCAGGCGCGAGACCTCGGCGATCGCACCGAGGTCGAGCTGGGCGGTCGGCTCATCGGCGACCAGGGCCGGAGCGTCCTGGGCAAGGGCGACCGCGATCTGGACCCTTTGGAGCTCGCCACCCGAGAGCGTGGTCAGAAGGCGGTCTGACAGCGCCTCGACCCGGGCCTTCGACTGGGCCCGGGCGATCGCCTCCCGGTCGGCCGCGGAGGAACCGCGGAAGGGACCGAAGTGGCTGGTCCGGCCGATCGAGACTGCGTCTTCGACCGTCACCCCGGCCGGAACCTGGGGACGCTGGGGGATGAAGGCCCGGACCGAGGCAAGCTCCCGGCCCTTGAGCTCGCCGATCGGCCTCCCTTCCCACACGATTCGCCCGGCGGTCGCCTTCTGGAGGCCACAGGCGGCCCGGGCGAAGGTCGACTTGCCGGCACCGTTGGGGCCGACCACGGCGACGAGCTCGCCCCGGGATAGGTTCAGGTCGACGCCTTCGAGGATGCGGTTGCCGGCGATCTCGACCTCGACGCCCGACGCCTCCAGTAGCGGCTCGTCCGTGGTCGGCATCAGACCGCCCTCCTCAACAGGTAGAGGAAGACCGGCACGCCGAGCAGTACGAGGAAGGGTCCGACCGGCATCTCGACCGGGGCCGCGACGACCCTGGCAAGGGTGTCGGCCGAGACCAGGAGCGCGGCTCCCCCTAGGGCCGAGACCGGCATCACGTAGGTGGTCCGTCCCGTTCCGGCTGCCAGGCGGACCATGTGGGGGACGACCAGGCCGAGGAAGGCAAGGAGACCGGCCACCGCGGCGGCGGCCGAAGCGAGCAGCGCGGCGGCGAAGGCGGCGAAGAACCGGATCCGCCGGGGGCGCGAACCGAGCGAGGCGGCTACCTCGTCCCCGAGCACCAGGCGGTCCAGGGGCCGGATCAGGAAGACCGCGATCACGAACCCGACCAGGAAGTACGGCAGCACCTGCTCGAGCGTG
>JAUMBO010000114.1:0-7660 GCA_032119635.1 Solirubrobacterales bacterium | reverse complement strand
CGGCCACCGCCTCGATCGTCTCGCGGGTTATCCGGCCGGCCGGGACCATCACCCAGACCGCCCTCGGGGCGTCCAGCATCGAGGCCATCGCGGCAAGGTCACCGGCCGGTTCGGCCCCTTCCCCGCCCAGTTCGGAGGCGGCATCGGGATCGACGTCGTAGACCACGCACCGGTGGCCGTCGCGCATCAGGCGCCGGGTGATGTTCGCCCCCATTCGACCCAGTCCGACGATCCCGATCTCCATCGGCCGGATCATAGTGGCGATCAGTCGATCCGACCGGACTCCGTCCCCGGCCTCGAGGCAGGCGGTAGGGTGGCCCCGGATATGGCTTCCGGGGGCGAAAAGGGCGAGAAGAAGGCAACCGACGCCCTGGTCATCTTCGGGATCACGGGAGATCTGGCGAGGAAGATGACCTTCAAGGCCCTCTACCGCCTCGAGGCACGCGGAAAACTCGACTGCCAGATCATCGGCGTCGGTCGGCGTTCCGACTGGCATCACGAGACGATGAAGGAGCGGGCATTCGAATCGATCGAGGAGGCCCTCGGCGGTGTCGACCGGGCCGTCTTCGACCGGCTGGCCTCCCGGATGCGTTTCGTGGCCGGCAACTTCGACAACCAGGGCACCTACACCAAGCTGGCCGAGGAGCTGGCCGAGAGCGAGCGGCCGCTCTTCTACCTGGAAGTCCCCCCGTCGCTCTTCGCCGGGATCGTCGGACACCTCGACCGGGCCGGACTGGCCTCACGGGGGAGGTTCGTGATCGAGAAACCGTTCGGCCACGACCTCACCTCGGCCCGCGAACTCCAGGCCGAGCTGACCGGAATCCTCGACGAGGACCAGATCCTCCGGATCGACCACTACCTCGGCAAGGAGCCGGTGATGGACATCGTCTACCTCCGGTTCGCCAACCTGATCCTCGATCCGGTCTGGAACCGAAACCACGTCGCCTACGTCCAGATGACCCTGGCCGAGAACTTCGGGGTGGCCGACCGCGGCGAATTCTACGACCGGGTCGGCACGATCCGCGACGTGATCCAGAACCACGCCCTCCAGATGCTGGCCCTGGTCGCTATGGAGCCGCCCAGCCGGAACCAGGTCGAGTCGATCCGGGCTAAGAAGCTGGAGCTATTCGAATCGATCCGGGCGGCCGACCCGGCCCACTGCGTCCGCGGCCAGTACGACGGCTATCACGAGGTGGAGGGGGTGTCCCCGGACTCGACGACCGAGACCTTCGCCGCACTCGAACTCCGGATCGACAACTGGCGCTGGTCGGGCGTGCCGTTCTACATCCGGGCCGGCAAGGAGCTGCCGATGAAGCAGACCGAGATCCGGGTCGTCTTCAAGCGCCCGCCCCAGACCGGCATCGCCGGCTCCGAGCAGCCCGGCCACAACGAGATGGTGATCCGGATCGACCCCACCCCCGGGGCCCGACTCCGGTTCATCGCCAAGCGGCCCGGGACCGACGCCTTCGAGGACGCCGACCTCGACGTCCTGTTCGAGAAGGAACCGGGATCCGACCCCGAGCCCTACGAACGGCTGCTCGACGACGCGATCCGTGGCGACATGAACCTGTTTTCCCCGTTCGACGCAATCGATGAAACCTGGCGGATCGTCCAGCCGCTGCTCGACGAACCGGGCGAGGTCTTCCCGTACGAGCCTGGCTCCTGGGGCCCCGGCGAGGCCGACCGCCTGGTCAAGGGCGTCTGCACCTGGGCCGAACCGTGGCGCCCGGTCGAGCATCCGGGCGAGGGGATGCTGCTCGGCGGCTGAGGTCCGGACGGGGCTTCAGGCCGCGGCTTCACGGGCGGCCAGCTGACCACAGGCGGCATCGATGTCCCGGCCCCGGGTCAACCGGACGGTCGCGTGGACTCCCTCCCGGCTCAGGGTCCGCCTGAACTCCTCGATCGCCTCACGGGACGAGCCGGTGTAACCGGTCCCGCTCGGATTGAACGGGATCAGGTTGACCTTGAAGTCGTGGTTCCGGCCGAGCAGCGCGGCCAGCCGCCTGGCCAGCTCGGGCGAGTCGTTCACGCCTTCCAGCATCAGGTACTCGATGAACACCTTCCGCTTGCGCTTCCGGCGCCACTCGAGGCAGGCCTCGATCAGTTCGGCTATCGGGTACCGGTCGTTGACCGGCATGATCTCCGAGCGCAGCTCGTCCTCGGGGGCATGGAGCGAGAGAGCAAGTCGGACGGTGGGACCCTCCTCGGCCATCCGTTCGATCCCCGGCAACCAGCCGACCGTGGAGACGGTGGTCTTCGAGTTGGCTATCCCGACCTCGGGCAACCGCTCGCAGGCCTCGAATACGGCATCGAGGTTCATCATCGGCTCCCCCATCCCCATGAAGACGGCGTGGTCGATCGGCTCGATCCTGCGGAAGTGGAGCGCCTGGTCGACGATCTCGTCACCGGTCAGGTTGCGGCCGAACTTCATCGTTCCGGTGGCACAGAAGGTGCAGGCGAGGGGGCAGCCCGACTGGCTCGACAGACAGACCGAGCGCCTGCCGTCGCGGTACCGCATCAGGACGGCCTCGAGTGGCCGGTCGTCAGTCGTCTCGAACAGGGTCTTTACGGTCCCGTCGGAGGAGGTCGCGCTCCGGGTCACGGTCAGGATCGAAATCGGGACCTGCTCTTCCAGCGCGGCCCGGAGGGCGGCCGGCAGGTTGGTCATCTCGTCGTAGGAGGAGGCGCCCCGGGCGAGCCACTCCCGGACCTGGTCGGCCCGGAACGCCGGCTCCCCGCGCTCCTCGAGGAAATCGCTCAGTGCAAGATGATCCACCGGACAAGTCTGCCGTACCGGGGCGGGCGGCCCCGGCGATCGGGAGGACCGGTCAGCCGCCGTTCAGCCAGGCCCTTATCTCCTCGCCGTGCTGGTCGAGCTCCGGCGGCGCGATCCGGGTGACCGGGGGCAGGCCCTCGATTCCGATCGGCGAGGCAGGCGTCCTCGTCCCCCCGAACTGGTCGACCGGATCGAGGCCCAGCTCGCCGGCCATCCGGTAGCCGCCGCCTATGTCGTTGACCGGCCCGGCCGGAACGCCGGCCGCGTTGAGCAGGTGGGTCCACTCGGCCACGTCCTTCGAGGCCAGCGCCCCTTCGATCGCCCGCCTCAGCTCTTCGCGATTCGCCACCCGGTCGGCGTTGGTGGCGAACCGGGGGTCACCGGCCGCGTCCCCGAGGCCCGTCACCTCGCAAAGCGAGCCGAACTGGCTGTCGTTGCCGGCACAGATCATCAGTGGGCCGTCGGCCGCGGCGTAGGTGGAGAAGGGCTCGATGCTCGGGTGGACGTTGCCGTGACGGGTCGGGGGCTCGCCGGTCGAAAGGAAGGCCGAGGACTGGTTGGCCAGTCCGGCCAGGGCGCTCGAGAGCAGGTCGATCGCCAGCCTCCCCCCTTCCCCCGTCCGGTCGCGATGCCGGAGCAGCGCGAGGATCCCGGTCGCCGCGTTCATCCCGGCGATCACGTCGACCACCGCGACACCGACCTTGCTCGCCTCGCCGTCGGCCGGACCGGTCACCGACATCAGGCCCGAGACCGCCTCGACCAGTGGGTCGTAGCCGGGGAGTGCGGCCCCCTCCCCTTCACCGAAACCCGAAATCGAGCAGTAGACGACCCCGGGGTTCGCGGCCCGGACCGCCTCGTAGTCGAGTCCGAACCGGGCCATGGTCCCGGGACGGAAGTTCTCGATCACGACGTCGACCCGCGAGGCCAGCTCGCGGGCCAGCGCGAGGTCGTCGGGGTCCTTCAGGTCGAATACGACCGAGCGCTTGTTCCGGTTGACCGAGAGGAAGTACGTCGAGCGGCCCTCGCCGTCGACCGGCGGCATCCAGCCACGGGTCTCGTCCCCGCCCGGGGGCTCGATCTTGATCACGTCGGCGCCCAGGTCGCCGAGGGTCATCGCCGCCAGCGGCCCGGCCAGCACCCGGCTGAAGTCGGCAACCATGAGTCCATCGAGGACGCCCATCGAGCTGAGTCTTTCGCAAACCGGGCCGACCTGGCCCGGGAGGGGCGTCGCAGCTCCCCTCAGAGGTCGATCGCCGGGATGAACTCCCTCACGTGGGCAGTGATCGTCTCGCGAACCCAGCGGCGGGTCCCGGGGTCGGCCATCCGGTAGCGACCGAGCAGCATCTTCTGCTCGTCGAGTGGAAGGCCGGCGATCTCCCAGGAGACGGCGAGGCGCTCGAAGAGCATCTCCTCCCGGCGCTGCCAGGCGTCCTCCACGTCGGCGGCCGCAGACGACGGCGGTTCGGCGAGCTTGGCGATGGTCCCGGGTGAGAGCGACTGCCTCAGAACCAGCACGTTCCCTTCCGCATCCCGGTAGGACGAGGTCGGACCCTTGGTCTCGGCTGCCCTACGCCTTCGCCGCTTCTTCGCCATCGCTCGATCGTGCCCCCACCGGCCCGTAGCCGCCGACGAAACGGGCGCCCTCACGATCCCTCGATGCGAGGGCTGCGATCGCCCCGAGCATCAGGAGGTCGGCGCCGAGCCCGAAGACGGCAGAGAACTGGATCTCGAGGAAGGAGAACACCCGTGTGATGAAGATCGAGATGAGGAGCGCCGAGCTGTAGGCGCGGTAGGCGCTCTGGTGGCGTCCGCGGAGCATCCGCCAGGTACCGAGGCCGACCAGGAGGACCGAAGCCAGCATCGAGAGCGTCCTGCCCCACTCGACCAGCTCACCGGCCGTCCCGGGGACCCGGTCCCGCTCGAACCCGAGTCCGAGGAAGTCGAACTCGACTTCGAGCAGGCCGAAGACGCTGAACGCCGCCCAGCCGATCAGGACGGCGACCGTGACCCCCTCGAACCACGGTTTCCCGGTCAGCCCGGTCACCCACCGCCCCAGCGCAGTAACCAGGCGGGCGATCCCCGACGGCGGCTCCACCGGTGCGAGCTGGACCGACTCGAGATACTGCCGGGCCGCCTCGACCCGGGGGTCGGCCGGGTCGCTCTGCTCCAGGAGGTCGTCGGCCGCCGCCTTCTCCCTCGGGCCGAACTCGCCGGTCACGGTCGCCGGCAGCAGATCGAGCAGATTGGCCAGAGCCCGGTCGGGACGCATCTCGAGTCGCCGCGAGACCTCTCTGATCACCAGGAACAGGAGGATGAAGATGATGTAGATCAGCGGTGCGGCCGGGCGGAAGAAGTAGTCGTTGTCCTCGGTGATGAACTTGCCGAGCTCGTCGATGAAGAACCCGAACCCGATCCCGCCGAGAACGGCCGCGACCCGCCGCGACCACCGGTTGACGTAGATCAGGGCGAACCAGATCGCGACCAGCATGAACAGTCCGCCCCAGAGCAGGTGGGCGATGTGGAGGCTGCCGCCGCCCAGTTGCGGGTAGTTGGTCAGCCACAGCTGGGTCCTGATCACGAGGATCATCACCACCGAGCTGATCAGGAAGATCTCGAGCTGCTTGACCGAGTCGAACCGGGGGACCGGGTTTCGGAGCGCGTGGCGAAGCCGCCCGACCGGTCCGACCCCCTTGCTTGCCATCACGCCTCGCCGTCCAGGTGCTCCCGGTCCGGGGGTGGTTCGAGGTCCATGAGAGGGCCCATCGGGACCACACGGGTCGGGTTGATCTGTGGATGTGTCATGTAGTAGTGGCGCTTGATCTGGTCGAAGTCGACCGTCCCGGCTATTCCGGGCTGCTGGTAGAGGTCGCGCAGGTAGCCCGAGAGGTTCGGGTACTCGGCGATCTGGCGCTGGTTGCACTTGAAGTGGCCAACGTAGACCGGGTCGAACCGGATCAGGGTGACGAACAGGCGCCAGTCGGCCTCCGTTATCTCGGGACCGGCCAGGAAGCGACGCTCGGCCAGCAGGTCGTCGAGCTCGTCGAGTGCCCCGAAGAGGTCGATGAAGGCCTCCTCGTAGGCCCCCTGGGTGGTCGCGAATCCGCACCGGTACACACCGTTGTTGATCCTCGGGTAGATGAGTTCGTTCAGCCGGTCGATCTCGGGCCGTAGCTCCGGCGGGTAGAGATCGAGACCGGGATCGGTCGCGAACTCGTTGAACTCCGAGTTCAGCATCCGGATCAGCTCGGAGCTCTCGTTGTTGACCCCGCGATTCGTCTCCCGGTCCCAGAGCAGCGGCACGGTGACCCGCCCCTCGAACCCGGGATCGGTCAGGAGGTACGCCTCGGAGAGGAATTCGAAGCCGTTGACCGGATCGGGATCATCGGCGGTGAAGCGCCAGCCGCGCTCGTCACGTACCGGATCGACCACGGTCATCGAGATCGCCTGGTCGAGCCCCTTCAGCTGGCGATAGATCACCGTCCTCGAGGCCCAGGGGCAGGCCAGCGAGACGTAGAGGTGGTACCGGCCCGCCTCAGCGGGGAAGCCGCTCGAACCGTCGGCCGTGACCCACTCGCGGAAGGCGCTCTCCTGACGGACGAAAGCACCCCGTTCGTCGGTCTCTTTCGGAAACTGTGCCTCGGTCATCGTGCCTCCGTACCCAACCTACCCGGAATCATCACCGTCTCCGCTCGACGGCAACCTTCCGATCTCCTCGATCGCTCTACCCGGTCGTCCCGGAGCATCCTCGTTCACGTCGAGCGCCCGCTCGAAGTCCCGTGGCCCGACCGACTCGGGGACCGGAACGGCCCGATAGGAGGGGGCGGCAAGGCCCAGCTCGAAGGCAAGCCGTCCATTTCCCTGGTAGCCGGCGACCACCCGGCTGTCACCCCAGGACACGAGCCAGCCTGTACCGAACGACCTCGCACTGCCGCAGCAGTGGCTGTAGGTGACCTCCTCGGGAGGGTCGATCTGGGATAGGAATCTCGCTGTGCCGGCCCCGGCGTCGATTCGGTAGCGGACGAGTCGTGGAGGGTACCCCGCAAGAGTCCCGTTGTCGTGCACGGAAAGAACACCGTTCTCGAAACGCGCGTCGTGGTTTCCGCTCAGGGGGTCGTCGCGACGAGAATCGGGGCCGGTCAGGGTGAGTGACCCTTCGGTCGGGGTGCCACCGAACTTCCAGACGACCTCGCCGGTCCTACGGGAGATGGCGAAGACGGCGTCGGCGTGACGAGCCGAGATCAGCAGCAGGTCGCGCCCGATCGGCTGGATCGAGTTGAGGTGGAAGACGTCGTAGCGATCGCGACCCGATGCGTCGGCATGCGGATTGCGGGCGATCTTCTCCCACCACCGCTCCGGCGTCTGGTCCAGACCGATCTCCTCGCCCGAGTTCCACCGCCAGACGACCTTGCCTCCCGGGGTGACCTCCTGGATCTCGCCGTCGAGCACACCCTCGTCAGGGCCGAGGCCGTACTTCGTGAGGTCGACCCCGAACCGGGGCCGGTAACTCATCACCAGCGAGTTGCCGTTCGGAAGGGATACGTACTCGTGGCTGTCGTTCGGGGTACCGACCGTTTCGACCAGGCGACCGGATCTTCCGGTCAGGTCGGTCAGCTCGATCCCGGTCCGCTCGTCCTGCCCGAATCCATCACCGAAGCCCCTGCCCAGGACGATCCGCCCACCCGGCAGCACCTCGGCCCACAGGGTGTTGACGTTGGTGGTCGTCCACCAGTGAGGCAGCCCGTCCTGGTCGAAGGCGATGGTCCAGCTGTCATTGAGGTAGCTCGGCCAGGGCCTGAATGCGACCGTGAAGATCCCCCGGGGCGGTGCCCGGAAACGCTCGTACGACCAGTCCGGGAAGCCGGCCGGGAGGCACCGGACCGAGTA
>JAUMBO010000113.1:0-5618 GCA_032119635.1 Solirubrobacterales bacterium | reverse complement strand
TGCTCGTAGTGCTCGAGGATCTGCTCGCGATACAGCTCGTCCATGACCCTCAGTCGCCGCCCGAGAAGATCCTGCGGCAGTCCTCGAGTCCCTCGACCAGACGGTCGATCTCCCCGGTCGTGTTGTAGACCCCGAAGCTCGCCCTGGTCAGGGCCGGGACCCCGAGCCGCTCCATCAGGATCTGGTTGCAGTGGTGGCCGGCCCTGACCGCCACCCCGTGACGGTCGAGGATTTCGGCGACGTCATGGGGGTGGATCCCGTCGAAGTCGAAGGAGACGACACCGAGCCGGTCCGGACCGGCGGGCGGGCCGAAGATGGTCAGGCCGGCGACCTCACCGAGACGATCGAGGGCGTAAGAGGCGAGGGCCCGGTCGTGGGCTTCGATCGTCTCGAGCCCCAGTCCCTGGACCCAGTCGATCGCGACCCCGAGTCCGATCGCCTCGGCGATCATCGGCGTTCCGGCCTCGAACCGGGCCGGGGGGGCGGCCCAGGTGATCTTCTCGCGGCCGACCTTCGAGATCATCGAGCCTCCACCTTCGAAGGGTTCGAGCAGATCGAGTACCTCGCGTCGCCCGTGAAGGACGCCAACCCCGGTCGGTCCGTAGAGCTTGTGACCGGTGAAGGCGTAGAAGTCGGCCCCGATTGCGGCGACGTCGACCGGGATTCGGGGCACGGCCTGGACGCCGTCGACCAGGGTCAGGGCGCCGGCCTCCCGGGCCTCGGCGACCAGCTCATCGACCGGGTTCAGGGTTCCCAGGACGTTCGAGACGTGAGTGAATGCGACCGCCCTGGGTTCTCGGGCCAGCTCCTCGGAAAACGCATCGCGGTCGATCCGCCCCTCGTCGTCGACCGGCGCCCAGACCAGTTCGGCGCCGGCCCTCTGGGCCGCGAGGTACCAGGGCACGATGTTCGAGTGGTGTTCCATCTCGGTCAGGAGGATCCGGTCGCCCTGTTCGAGGTTGCTCTCGCCCCACGCCTGGGCGGCCGTGTTGATCGCCTCGGTCGCGTTGCGGGTGAAGATGACGTCGCGCGGTTCCGCCCCGATCAGGCCCGCGACGTTTGCCCGGGCTCCTTCGTAGAGCTCGGTCGCCTCTTCCGAGAGGGTGTGGATGCCGCGGTGGACGTTCGCGTTCGAGGTCCGGAAGAACTCCGGGATCGAATCGATGACCGATGCCGGCTTCTGGGCGGTGGCGCTGTTGTCCAGGTACGCCAGCGGCACCCCGTTGACCTCCCGTTCGAGGATCGGGAACTCGGCCCGGATCTCTTCGATCGAGCGGGGAAGGGGAGACGGGGTGGGGGAGACGGCTTTCATCAGCCGGCCGCCTCGACCTCCTCCCGGATCCAGCCGTAGCCCTCGGATTCGAGCTGGTCGACCAGCTCGGCCCCGCCCTCCTTGACGATCCGTCCATCGAACATGACGTGGACCACGTCGGGTTCGACCATGTGGAGCAGCCGCTGGTAGTGCGTGATCACCAGGGCGCCCATGTCGGGACCGGTGAACTCGTTGATCCCGTCGGCGACCGTCTTGAGGGCGTCGATGTCGAGTCCGGAGTCGGTTTCGTCGAGGATCGCGATGTCGGGCTCGAGCAGTGCCAGCTGGAGGATTTCCATCCGCTTCTTCTCGCCGCCGGAGAACCCGTCGTTCAGGTACCGGCTGGAGAAGTCCTGGGGGATGTTCGCCAGGTCCATCGCCTTGCGGGCGAGGTCGGCGAACTCCTTGATCTTGAGCGGCTCCTCGCCGGCCGCCTCGCGGTGGGCGTTGAGGATCATCCTCAGGTACTTCGAAACGGCGACCCCGGGGATCGCGACCGGGTACTGGAAGGCCATGAAGAGGCCGGCCAGCGAGCGTTCGTCCGGACCGGCCCCGGTCATGTCCTCGCCGTCGACGATGATCGAACCCTCGGTCACCTCGAGTGCCGGGTGGCCCATGATTGCGTTGGCGAGGGTCGATTTGCCGGAGCCGTTGGGCCCCATCAGCGCATGGATCTCACCCTTGCCGACCGAGAGGTCGATCCCCTTGAGGATCTCCTTGTCGTCGACGCTCACGTGGAGGTTCCTTATCTCGAGTTCTGCCATCTGCTTCGGCTCCGTTTCATTCGGTGGTTTGTCGGAAAAACTGTCGGGCCCGTCGCCCGGACCGTCGGCCTCTGAGGGGCCTCAGGCCGCTCCACCGACCGGCTGGCGGGCCGGTCGGTTACTGCTGGCGAACTCGACCAGGTCAGAGAGGGTTGTCTCCCTGAGGGCCTCCGTGACACCGCCCTGGACCCGAGTCCAGAGAAGCTTGGTGGCGCATGGCCCGTCGGTGGGGGCGAGGTGCGAGCACTGGACCCTTCCCTTCGGCTCGGTCTCGAAGCACTCCATCGGGACGATCGGTCCCTCCAGGGCTTCGACCACCTCGAGCATCGTGATGCCCGACGGCTCACGGCCCAGCGTGTATCCGCCTCGCGCTCCCCTGGTCGAGTCGACCAGACCGGCCTGCTTCAACCTCGCCACCAGATGCTCCATGTAGGAGAGCGGCAGGTTTTCGGCCTCGGCGATCGACGAGAGCGGGAGGGGCTCGCCGCGCTGGTCGCGGCCCAGCTCGATCATCAGGCGAACCCCGTACTCCGCTTTGGTCGAGAACAGCATGGGGGAAATCCTAGACGATCAGTCGGGTAATATTGAAGGCGGCTCAGATGCCAGATCGGGACCCCCTCAGGACGACCCGGTCGAACGAACCACAATCAGGAGGAACGAACGAGAGATGAAGACGACCAGGGAATCGACCTTCGCCGCCACCATGAGGACGACCCTCCTGCTGGCCCTGCTCTCGGGCTTCCTGGTCGTGATCGGGTTCCTCATCGGGGGGCCCGACACCGCCCTCCTCTTCCTCTTCATCGCCGCGGCGATGAACTTCTTCTCCTACTTCTTCAGCGACAAGCTGGCGCTGAAGATGAGCCGGGCCCAGCCGATGGAAGAGGCCGACCATCCCCAGTTCTACGAAATGGTCCGCGAGCTCTGCCAGCGGGCCGACCTGCCGATGCCGAGGCTCTACTCGATTCCCCAGACCCAGCCGAACGCCTTCGCAACGGGTCGGAACTACAAGACCTCGGCGGTTGCGGTCACCGATGGCCTGATGCAGCTGATGCCGCCGAACGAGCTCAGGGGCGTAGTCGCGCACGAACTGGCCCACATCAAGCATCGCGACATCCTGATCCAGTCGGTGGCGGCGACGATCGGTGCGGCGATCACCTACCTCGGCTACATGCTGATGTGGTTCGGGAACGACAACAATTCTCCGCTCGGCCTGATCGGCTCGCTGGCGATGGTCCTGCTGGCCCCGCTCGCGGCCTCGATCATCCAGCTCGCGGTCTCGCGCCAGCGCGAGTACGCGGCGGATGCGGGTGGGGCCCAGATCTCCGGTGAGCCGGAGTCGCTTGCCAGCGCTCTGCTGAGGCTCGAGGCGGGGACGGAGCAGATCCCGATGGACGGACACGTGAACGATGCCACCGAGCCGCTCTACATCGTCAAGCCGTTCAAGGCACGGGGCCTGGCCGGCCTCTTCTCGACCCATCCCCCGATCGAGGAACGGGTCGAGCGCCTCCGGCAGATGCGTCCCTCGCTCTGAACGGCCCCAGGCCGCGCCAACGGATTTGGCTGGCCGTTTCCCGGTTTCCGCGATCGTGTAGCTTTTCGGGTCGAAATTCCCAAACCGGATAGGGATTAGGTAGTTCCTGACTCGGGGCGGATTGGCCGAACGTCGACCGAGAGAACGGGAAGGGCGAATCGAGTTGGAATCAGGAACCTCAGGAAAGATCGAACTGGAAGAGATCCCGGTCGACCGGGCCCGTGAGGAGATCGAGTCGGGCGGGGTGATCCTGCTCGACACCCGCGAGCCGCACGAGCACTCGGCGGCCCACATCGATGGCTGCCTGCTCATCCCTCCCGCGATGGTCGCCGACAATGTCGAGCAGCAGATCCCGGACCGCTCGGCCCGGGTGATCGTCTACTGCGCCGCCGGCGCGCGCTCCGAACTGGCTGCCAGGCAGATGATCGAGCTCGGATACGAAGACGTCGCCAACATGACCGGCGGGATAGCCGAGTGGCAGCAGAGGGGCTTCCCGGTCGTCTCGGAAGCCGCCCTGACCCCGGAGCAGCGCAACCGCTACTCGCGACACATCCTCCTGCCCGAGGTCGGCGCCGACGGACAGGTTCGGATGCTCGAGTCGAAGGCCCTGCTGCTCGGTGCCGGGGGACTGGGGGCTCCGACCGCCCTCTACCTGGCTGCGGCCGGCATCGGAACGATCGGGATCGTCGACGACGACGTGGTCGACGCCTCGAACCTGCAGCGCCAGGTAATCCACGATACGGCGCGGATCGGCCAGCCGAAGACCGCTTCGGCCCGCCAGACCATCGAGGGCCTGAATCCGGATGTCGACGTGGTCGAGTACGGAACCCGCCTGGACGCCGACAACGTGCTCGAGATCATCGGTGCCTACGACGTGATCGTCGACGGGGCCGACAACTTTCCGACCCGCTACCTGCTGAACGATGCCTCGGTCCGGCTCGGCAAGCCGGTCGTCTCGGCCTCGATCCTCGGGTTCGACGGACAGATCTCGACCTTCGTGCCCGAAGAGGGGCCCTGCTACCGCTGCCTCTACCCTTCGCCGCCTCCTCCGGAGCTCGCCCCGAGCTGCTCGGCCAACGGGGTGCTCGGCGTGATGGCCGGCGTGATGGGCCTGCTGCAGGCCAACGAGGTGATCAAGCTCGTGCTCGGGATCGGTGAGCCCCTGATTGGCCGACTGCTCCTCTACGAAGCCCTTTCGACCCGTTTCACCGAACTCAGGGTTCGCCGCGATCCCGACTGCCCGGTCTGCGGGGCAGGTGCGCCCGAGATCGAGGACCTCGGCAAGTTCCCCGACTACGAAGCGTTCTGCGGGGGGCATACGGGTTCCTGAGCGGCCCGTTACGATCACCGACCATGGCCAAGGTGAAGATCCCTCCAGTCCTCCGCCAGCACACCGGCGGCGAGTCCGAACTCGAACTCGAAGGCGCGTCGGTCGGTGCCGTTCTCGAGGCGCTCGTTTCCGGGTTCCCCGACACGCGGCCGCAGCTCTTCGGCGAGGACGACGAACTCAACCGGTTCGTCAACGTCTACCTGAACGATGAAGACGTCAGGGTGCTCGACGGCCTGGAGACTGCGGTCGGCGAGACCGACACGGTGATGATCCTGCCGGCGATGGCCGGCGGCTGAAGCGGCCCTACTCCCCCGGAAGCTCGACGCCCTCGCCCTGGCCGAGAACTTCGGCCGCCTTCTCGGCCGCTGCGGCCGGCACGAGGATGTTGCGCGGGCCGGCTGCGAGGAAGTCCGGCACGTCGGCCGCCGCGGTCCGCTGGATCAGGCAGGGGATCCCCTCGGCCCCGAGCAGGCCCTCAATCATCTCAGCCTCGGCGAGGTTGTGGGCCCAGGCGACCTTCACCGGCCTGGGCTCGCGCTCTCGCTTCTTTCGCTTACCGAATCTCAAGGTCGACGTCCTCGATCGATTCGCCCTCGATCCTGAAGGCTCTTATCTCGGGCCGCTCGGGGTCCTTCAACGAGACGATCATCCAGATCGCGCCCGGCCAGCCGGTCGCCAGGT
>JAUMBO010000112.1:0-2299 GCA_032119635.1 Solirubrobacterales bacterium | reverse complement strand
CAAGGCGTCGAGAGATCGTCGCCCGGACAGGAGGCCCGGACAGAGTTGCCTGCGACAGGCGAGGGGAGTTCAGGAGAGAAGGATCGTCCCGGTCAGGCGAGCGGAGGTTCTGACGGGGGTCCCGGACTTGTGGTCTGCGACGATCACCCGATCATCCGGGAGCAGCTGGTCTCGTTGCTCACCGAGTCCAGCCGATTCAGTCGGGTGAGCCCGGCTCCGGACGGCAAGACGCTGCTCGAGCAGGTCGCGAAGGAGAGACCGGCGGTTGCCCTGGTCGACCTCGAACTGCCCGACCTCGATGGCCTGACCGCGATCGAAAGGGTGTCCGAGATCGACGGATCGGTCCGAACGGTGATCCTTTCGGCCCACGACGACCCCGAGCTGGTGGTCGAGGCCCGGCGCCGGGGGGCTTCTGGATTTATCTCCAAGGCGGAGGGCGGCGACGGGCTGCTCGACGGGCTGGCGGTGATCCTCGACGGAGGCGAGCACTTCCCCCCTTCCGATGGAGCTGACAACCGGATCGAGAGGCTGCTCAGCCTGAGCCCGCGCGAGCGGGAGATCCTCGACCTGATCGCCGACGGCGAGAGTGCCGACGGAATCGGGGCGCAGCTGGGGATCTCGCGAGCGACTGTCTACACCCACATCCGGAACTCGATGGTCAAGCTGGCGGTCAACACGCGAGGCGAGGCGATCGCCCTGGCGGTCAGGTACTCGTTCCTCGAAACCGGCCAGTAGCAGGGCGCTCTTCGCCCGGGCCGGCTATCGGTCCCGGAACTCGAGCGCGACGCCGTTCATGCAGAACCTCTGGCCGGTTGGCCTGGGACCGTCATCGAATACGTGCCCGAGATGAGCATCGCAACGAGCGCAGACGGCCTCGGTCCTGACCATGCCGTGGCTTCGGTCCTCGCGAAGGACGACGTTCTCCGGGGACGAAGATTCCCAGAAGCTGGGCCAGCCGGTACCGGAGTCGAACTTGGTGTCGGAGGAGAAGAGTTCGGCCCCGCAGCAGACACAGTGGTAGGTGCCGTCGTCCTTGCGCTCGAGGTGGGGCCCGGTGAAGGGGGCCTCGGTGCCGGCCCGTCGGGTCACCTGGTAAGCCTCAGGCGAGAGCTCCGAGCGCCACTCTTCATCCGACTTCTCAGTCCGGTCGGCTGACGAATCCATGGTCCGAGCCTAACGGCTCGTTACCCTGCCGGTGAGCAGAGGATCGGTCGAGCGCGAAGGAGGGGAGTTGCCGGAAGGGTCCGAGATCGAGATCCACCTCGAGGGAATCGACGAGTTTCCTCCGCCCGAGGGCTTCGCCGAGGGATCGGCCTTCACCGATCCCGGGATCTACCAGCGGGCGGCGACCGACCCAGAGGCCTGGTGGGAAGGCTGGGCCGAGCGGCTCGACTGGATCGAGCGGTGGACGCGGGTGCTCGACTGGGACGACCCGCCCCACGCCCGATGGTTCGAGGGCGGCCGGCTGAATGCCTCGGCCAACTGCCTGGACCGCCACCTCGAGGCCGGCAACGGCGACCGGATCGCCTTCTTCTGGGAGCCGGAGCTGGTCGGCCGGGGCGGCGATGAGCGGCGCGAGGTCTCCTACCGGGAGCTCCACGAGATCACCTGCCGCCTGGCATCGGCCCTGAAGGGGCTCGGGGTCGGCAAGGGCGACGTGGTCGGGATCTACATGCCGATGGTCCCGGAGGCCGCCGCTGCGATGCTCGCCTGCGCCAGGATCGGGGCGATCCACAACGTGGTCTTCGGGGGCTTCTCCCCCAACTCGCTCGGCGAACGGATGGAGTTCTCGGGGGCCAAGGCGCTGATCACGGCCGACGCGACCCGGCGGGGAGGCGAGCCGGTGCCGATGAAGGCCGCGATCGACCCGGTGCTCGACCGACTGGCCGATATGGAGAGCGTGATCGTGCTGGACAGGTGCGGGACCGAACCACCGATGAAGGAGGGACGCGATCACCACTGGGGCGAGCTCGTCGACCCGGCCGATCCGGACTGCCCGGCCGAGCCGATGGACTCCGAGGACCCGCTGTTCATCCTCTACACCTCCGGCTCGACCGCCCGGCCAAAGGGGGTGCTCCATACCACCGGCGGCTACCTGATCCAGGCGAGCGCCACCCACCGGATGGTCTTCGACCTGAGGGACGACGACGTCTACTGGTGCTCGGCCGACATCGGCTGGGTCACCGGCCACTCCTACATCGTCTACGGCCCGCTCGCCAACGGGGCGACCTCGGTGATGTACGAAGGAGCACCCGACTTCCCGAATCGCGACCGGTGGTGGGAGGTCGTGGCGCGGTAC
>JAUMBO010000111.1:0-4378 GCA_032119635.1 Solirubrobacterales bacterium | reverse complement strand
GAGAGGCGACTGTCAGGGTTGCGAAGTCCCTCGAGCCGACCGAGGAGACGCTCGAAGGATTGGGGGGCACTTTCCTCAGGCTCGGGATCGTGGCCCTGCTCGTCTCGGCCGCCCTGGCCTGGTTCCTCGCGGCCCGCCTGACCGGCCCACTCAGGCGGCTGACCGAGATTTCCGGCGAGGTGGCAGAGGATGATCTGGCGGTCCGGGTGCCTCTGGAGCGGGCCGGGACCGACGAGGTCAGGACCCTCGCGATCTCCTTCAACCAGATGCTCGATCGGCTCGAGGACTCCTTCGATCGCCAGCGGGCCTTCGTCGCCGACGCTTCCCATGACCTGAGGACTCCCCTCACGATCGTTCGGGGTCAGATCGAGGTACTGGCCCGCAATCCGGACCCGTCACGGGCCGAGGTCGAGAAGGTTGCCGGAGTCGTCGGGGATGCCGTCAGGCGGATGGAGCGGCTGGTCGACGACCTGCTCATCCTCGCGAGGTCGGAGTCGCGGGGTGACGAGGAGCTGGAACTCCAGCCGGTCGGCCCCCTGCTGGAGGCCGAGCGGGAAGGAAGGCTGGATTCCGAACGGGAGCGGATCGAAATCGGGGACGTCACCGATGCCGAGGTCGAGTTCGATCGGGACGCGATCTCCCGTGCCGTCTCCAACCTGGTCGAGAACGCCCTCCGCTACTCGGGTCCGGAAGGCAGGGTTGCCCTCTCGGCCGGGTCGAGGGGGCGGGATCTGGTGATTTCGGTCGACGACGATGGACCCGGCATCCCGCCCGCGGACCGCGAGCGGATCTTCGACCGGTTCGCCCGGCTGGACCGTGCCCGGTCCAGCGACACGGGAGGGTCCGGCCTGGGGCTCGCGATCGTCAGGACGCTGGTCGAGTCCGGAGGCGGCACGGTCTCCTGCGGAGATTCCGATCTGGGCGGCGCCCGGTTCTCGATCTGGCTTCCGGGCCGGTCCGTATCCCGGCGCCGATAGCCGACCCCTGCTTGTCGTCCGGGTCTAGCCAGGCGAGTTCCGACCAGCTGCCCTCCGAACCGGGCTACTTCCCCGGCCGTGGATAGCCTGAGCCGGGCGTGGACCTGCTCCAGAGCATCATCCTCGGCCTCCTCCAGGGCCTGACCGAGTTCCTGCCGATCTCTTCCTCGGGCCACATCCTGATCCTGCCGGCGCTGGTCGGCTGGGAGGACCCAGGGGCCGCCTTCACCGCGGTGATCCAGCTGGGGACCGAGCTGGCCGTGCTGCTCTACTTCCGGAAGGACCTCTGGGCGATCGGCCGGGACTGGACCGGGGCGCTATTTCGGCCGGAACTCCGGGGTGGGCTCAACGTTCGAATGGGCTGGTACCTGATCGCCGCAACCATCCCGATCGCGATCCTCGGCCTCGCCTTCGAGGACCAGATCGAGACGGCGGCGAGGAACCTCTGGCTGGTCGCCTCGATGCTGATCGTCTTCGGGATCGTTCTGGGCCTGGCCGACCGTTTCGGGAAGCGGTCCCGGGACGTGGGCCAGCTCTCATTCCGGGACGGCATCCTGATCGGGTTCGCCCAGAGCCTCGCCCTGATCCCCGGGGTATCGCGCTCGGGAGCGACGATCAGCGCCGGGCTGGCGCTCGGGCTGGAACGGGCCGCCGCCGCCCGGTTCTCTTTCCTGCTCGCGATCCCGGCCGTCGTCCTCAGCGGCTTCTTCCAGCTCTACGGGATCCTCTCCGGCGAGGAGGCGGTCGGAGAGCCGCTGATCAACGTCGCCATCGCAACGCTGGTCGCCTTCGTGACCGGCTACGCCGTGATCGCCGGGCTCCTCCGGTACCTGGCCAACCACTCCTACGGAATATTCGTCGGCTACCGGATCCTGCTCGGGGCCGCGGTGCTGATCCTCCTGGCGACCGGGACGATCTCCAGCTAGGGACTCCGCTCAGGCCGCGAGCCAGGCGAGTACGACCCAGACTCCGAGAACGACCCAGGCCGGCACCTCGTAGAGGCCGGCTGCGAACGGAATCGGGCCCAGGACGAGGATCCGGGCCCGGGGGATGGTCGCGACCAGCACCAGCCCAAGGCCGAGTACCGCCCCGAGCGGGTAGAGGACGAATACCCCGTCACCGTCGATCAGGGCGGCGAGCAGACCGGTCACCAGTACCAGGGCAACGACGATCGCCGCGAAACGAGCGGTGCCTCGCCGGCGTTCGAGCGGGGACCCGAACAGCCAGGTCCCGGCAAGGACGAGCAGGAGAGCCCAGATGCTTCCGTCGAACGGCCCGAGCGCCCAGGCTGCGACCTCCAGTACCAGCAGGACGAGGGTGCCCCGTACCGGCCCGGGGTCCCCGATCGTGTCCCGGAACGGGATCAAGCGGCCGAGAGGTCCAGCCCTGCCTCCCGCGCGCTCTCGTCGGCGTGGTAGGAGCTTCGGACCAGGGGACCGGCAGCCACCGATTCGAACCCCATCGCCCGGGCCTCGGCTGCGAGGGCGTCGAACTCCTCGGGGTGCCAGTAACGGACGACGGGCAGGTGGTTCTCGGTCGGTCTCAGGTACTGGCCCACGGTCAGGATCTGGACCCCGTGCCGGCGGAGGATCCCGAAGGTCTCGACCATCTCGTCGAACTCCTCGCCGAGGCCGACCATCAGCCCGGACTTGGTGATCACCTTGCCCTCGCCCATCTCGCGGGCGAGTTTGAGGACACGGGCCGAGCGCATGAAGTCCGAGCCACGGCGGGCCTTCGGGTAGAGGCGCGGAACGGTCTCGACGTTGTGGTTGAAGACGTCGGGCCTTTCCTTGACCACCCGGGCGATCGGCATCTCCTGACCGCGGAAGTCGGGGGTCAGGACCTCGACCGTGCAGCCGGGGGCCATCCGGCGGATCGAGCGGATCACCCCGACGAATGCCGAGGCTCCGTAGTCGGGGAGGTCGTCGCGGTCGACCGAGGTGATCACGGCGTGGCGGAGGCCGAGCCGCTTGACCTGGCTCGCCACCTTTGCCGGCTCGAGCGGGTCGTCGAAGCTCGGCTTGCCGGTCTGGACGTTGCAGAACCCGCACCGACGGGTGCAGACGTCACCGAGGATCATGAAGGTTGCCGTGCCGCGCTCCCAGCACTCGCCGATGTTGGGGCAGTTGGCCTCCTCGCAGACGGTGTTCAGTCCGTCCTCGCCGAGTGCTCGCTTCAGCTCCCGGTAGACGGGTCCTCCCGGAGGTGGGACCTTGAGCCAGGAGGGCTTTCGGGACCGGAACGGGATCGTCCCTTCGACTTCCGGCGCGCCACCCCCTGGGTTAGCCCGCGAGCGGGTGACATGGATTCGCTGGGCTGTCTCGTCCAGGGCCACGTGAAGAAGCCTAGGGGCTGGTCATGCTGTCGGCGGGGCCGGGCTCGGGCATGCGTGGCTCCAGGTCCAGCGTCCGGGCGAGCGCCTCGTGGAAGTCCCGACCGGCGGCCTCCACGCCGGGAGCAGAGCCGGTCTCGACCTCGACTGAGGTCATCCGGCAGCCCTCGATACCGCAGGCCTCGATCCGGTCGAAAGGATCGAGGTCGCAGGAGAGGTTGAGCGAGATCCCGTGGCTGGTGATGCCGCGGGAGACCCGGAGGCCGATCGAGCCGATCTTTCGGATCTCGCCCCGGGCGATCGCCGCGTCCAGCCCGGCACCTTCCCGGTGAGGAGGGCCGTCCGGGCCGGTCCAGATCCCGGTCAGGCCTTCGAGAGGCGCCGACCCGACCCCCCACTTGGCCAGCGAGTCGACCATCGCCTGCTCGAGCGAGGAGACGAAGCCGGCGACGTCGGCCCGGGCAGAGCCTTCCGGCTGCGGCCCGATCCCGGTCAGGTCGACGATCGGGTAGGCAACCAGCTGGCCCGGTCCGTGCCAGGTGACGCGGCCGCCGCGCGGTGCCTCGGCCACCTCGGAATCGGGTACCGCCTCCAGGCTCTTCCTGTCCGATTCCCCGGAGCGACGGCCGAGAGTGTAGGTGGAGGGGTGCTCGAGCAGAAGGATGGAATCAGGGATTTCAACGGCCCGGCGGCGCTCGACCAGGCGCTCCTGTTCGGCCAGCATCTCGCGGTACGGCTTTCGGCCGAGCCAGACCGACTCGAGTGTCCCCGGGCCGGTCAGCCGGCCCCTTTCTTTCGGACCCCGAACTTCCACCGCTCGCCCTTCAACCCGACACAGCCGACACAGCCGAAGCAGCCATCGCAGCCGAGACAGCCGAGGCAGGCGAGGCACCGCGAGCAGCCGATGCATGCCACGCAGAGCGAGGAGAAGGCGACCAGCCCGGAGCCGAAGATGCCAGAGCTGAAGGTGACCACGGCCGAGAAAGCCGTCCCGGCGCTGGCCAGGATTCCGGCCGAGAATGCCGTCCCGGCGCTGGCTGCGACCCCGGCCGAGAAGGCCGTGCCGGCA
>JAUMBO010000110.1:0-2876 GCA_032119635.1 Solirubrobacterales bacterium | reverse complement strand
GAAGCGGGTCAGCAAGGTGGTCGAGCGGGCGAAGAAGCAGGCCCGCAAGGAGGGTGGCTCGGCGCTCGATGAGCCGGCCGGGAACCTCGGGGGAACGGCTGTCTCCCCGACCACCCCCTAGGCTCTCCCCGGACGAGACCGGGAGGCAGCGATCCCCATCTATAATCGAGCGTCGCGGGTCAGTTTCAAAGGGGGCGACAGGTGTCGCGTCCGGGACTTCCCGACGAGAGGGCCGTTAGCTCAGTTGGTAGAGCAGGAGACTCTTAATCTCAAGGTCGAAGGTTCGAGCCCTTCACGGCCCATCACCTCACCCGCCGGGGTCCTTCGGCGATGACCGAGGCCTTCCTCTGGAGCCTCGTCGCCGCGGCCGGTACGACGATCGGCGCGGCCGGGGTGTTCGCGGTCCGCCAGCCCTCGAGCAGGCTGCTCAACTTCTCGACCGCCCTCTCGGCCGGTGTGATGCTGGGCGCCTCCTTTCTCAGCCTCCTGCCTGCAGCCTTCGGTGATCTCGACCCAGCCCTGGCAGCCATCTTCCTCGTCCTCGGCCTGCTGACCGTCGCCCTCCTCGACCGTAAGCTCCCCCATTTCCATGGTCGCCAGCCCGACCTGAGCGGGTGGCAGCATCAGCACCCAGACCTCCCGACCGACGAAGTCGAGGAGCACAGCCGGTGGAAGCTTCCGCGGAAGACCTACCTGCTCGCCTCGGCATTGACCGTCCACAACATTCCGGAAGGGATGGCGGTCGGAGCTGGCTTTGCGACCGGGGAGCCGGCCTTCGGGGTGGCACTCGCCCTGGCGATCGGAATCCACAACATCCCCGAGGGGTTCGCGGTGGTCGCCCCGGCGCTCGGACATCGCGAGCGGGGCAAGCTATTCCGCCTGGCATCGGCCACCGGTCTGGTCGAGATCCCGGCGATCGTCCTGGCCTATCTGGTCGCCAGCCAGGTCGAGTGGCTGATCGCCCCGGCGCTCGCCTTCGCCGCTGGGGCGATGATCTACGTTGCCTTCGACGAGCTGCTCCCGGACACCTACCGGGAGGAGCCGGCACGGGTGACGGCGGCGATCGCGACCGGCGTGGTCACCTTCATGCTGATCCTCTCGCTGGTCGGGCTGGTTACCTGACCGATCCCGGGACGGCCAGGGCCGTGTCGGTCGGCGCATGGATCGAGATGGCGAGGGCCGGGATCGAACCGGCGACACCACGATTTTCAGTCGTGTGCTCTACCAACTGAGCTACCTCGCCAGATCGGTAAGGCTATCCGGTGGCCCGTGGTCGCCGCCGCCGGGCCGAAGCCTGGCACCTGCCTCACGGACCGGCAGAGGCGGCACCCATCTGGGCCAGCAGCGCGATCGCTCCCTGCTTCGAGAGGTGGTCGTTCAGGTTGCCGCACTTCGGACTCTGGATGCAGGATGGGCAGCCCTGCTCGCAGTCACACTCCGAGACCAGGCGGCCGGCGTCGAGGACCAGCCGCTCGAACATCTGGAAGCCTCGTTCGGTGATCCCGATCCCGCCCGGGTGGCCGTCGTAGATGAAGATCGTCGGCGCCCCCGTCTGGGCGTGGACGTTGGTCGAGAGGCCGCCGATGTCCCACCGGTCGCACATCGCGATCAGCGGCAGGACGGCGATCTGGGCGTGCTCGGTGGCGTGTAGCGAGCCGAGCAGCTCGGGCAGCGGCAGGTCCCCGACCATCGCCTCGTCGGGCAGGTACCAGAGGCCACGCGTTTCGAAGTCCTGCGGTGGCAGCTCCAGCTCGACCAGGTCGATCGCCGTCTGGTCGGCAGACAGCACCCGTTCGTAGCCGGTGACCGTCTCGGTCACTGCGATCCGGCCGTAACGGAGGTCGACGCCAGCCGCCTCCCGGCGGTCGGTCTCGGCCTCGATGAAGACCTCGGTCTCGATCCTCGGCCGGGTGTACCAGTCGTCGTCGAACCGCTCGACCAGCGCCCGGCCGGCGTGGAGGTCTAGCTCCCGAACCTCCCAGGTCGAACCGAGGTGCATGTAGACCGCGCCGGGGTGGATGGTCGAGAAGGCCCGCCCGGTCTCGACCTCGCCGATTACCTCACCCGACTCCCGGTCGACGACCAGGATCGAGTCGGCCGAGCTCGACCGGAGCGAGATCCCGGAGGCGACGAACCCGGACCGCCTCGGGACCAGCCCGCCGGGCCCCTTCCTCAGGACGCCCTCGCGAACCAGCCCGGCCGCCACCTCTTCCGTCCCCTTCCCGAACCACCGCTCTTCGTTTCCACCCAGGGGGAGTTCGTAGGCGGCCGCGGTCAGGTGCCGGGCCGCTATCTCGGGCGAGGCGTGGTCGAGGATCGCAGCCTCGACCGGCCGCTCGAGGAACTCGTCCGGATGACGACAGAAGTACTGGTCGAGGCCGTCCGGTCCGGCTACGAATACGGCCAGGCCGCGCTCCTTCCGACCGGCCCGGCCCCACATCTGGCGAAGTCCGGCCACCGTGCCGGGGAAGTTGGCGCAGATCGCGGCATCGAGGTGGCCGACGTCGATCCCCAGCTCGAGTGCGTCGGTCGCCGCCACTCCGAGCAGTTCACCGGAGGAGAGACGGGCCTCGATCTCACGACGCTGAGCCGGGGTGTACCCGGCCCGGTAGGGGGCGATCCGGTCGGCCAGCTCCGGCCTCCCCTTGGCGACCAGCTTCTCGGCCGCGAACTTCCTGATCAGCTCGACCCCCCGCCGGCTCTTCATGAAGCAGATCGTCCTGATCTCGAAGGAGACCAGCTCGGCCAGGAGGTCCGCCGCTTCGGCGATCGTCGAGCGGCGGGTCCCGGTCGCCCGGTCGATCAGCGGTGGGTTCCAGACCAGCACCTCCCGCTCGGGGGCCGGTGCGCCCCCTTCGTCGATCGCCCGGAAGTCC
>JAUMBO010000109.1:0-11771 GCA_032119635.1 Solirubrobacterales bacterium | reverse complement strand
GTGCCGGAACGCTCGCCCCCGCCCTGGTCGAGGGCGCGATCCTGGCCTCGTTCCGGTTCGAGGGCTTCCGCGATTCCGAAGTCGAGGACGAACGGCCGGCGCTCGAGCGGATCGATCTGCTGACCGCGGCCTCCGGACTCGAGGAGCCGGTCCGTTTCGCCACGGCCTCCGCCGAGGCCGAGAACCGGGCCCGGGAGCTCCAGTCCCTGCCGGCCAACCGGGCAACCCCGGAGTTCCTGGCCGGACGGGCGCGCGAGCTGGCCGCAGAGCACGACTCGATCGAGGTCGAGGTGCTCGACCGGGCGGCGATCGAGGCGGCCGGAATGGGCGGCCTCGCGGCCGTGTCGAGCGGTGGTCAGGAGGTCGAGCCCCGCCTGATCACGATCCGTTACCGGGGCCGGGGCGAGGGCGAGGTACTCGGCCTGGTCGGGAAGTCGGTCACTTTCGACTCGGGCGGCATCTCGATCAAGCCATCGGCCGGGATGCACCAGATGAAGATGGACATGTCCGGTGGGGCCGCCGTGCTGGAGGCCGTCGGCTGCCTGGCCGAGCTGGGGATCGGGATCGACGTGATCGCCGTCCTGCCGGCGACCGAGAACCTCCCCTCGGGGACTGCGCTCAAGCCGGGCGACGTGATCACCCAGCTGAACGGCAAGACGGTCGAGGTGACGAACACCGATGCCGAGGGCCGGCTGATCCTCGCCGATGCCCTCGTCCACTGCGCCCGGCAGGGAGCCGACCGTCTGGTCGACGTCGCGACCCTGACCGGGGCCGTCCTGATCGGCCTCGGGTCCACCTACGCCGCCCTGATCTCGGACGACGAGGAGCTGGCCGGGGCGATCGAGGCCGCCGGCGAGCGGACCGGGGAGATCGTCTGGCGGCTGCCGCTCCACGAGGAGTACTTCGAGCTGACCAAGGGCGAGATCACCGACCTGGTCAACGCCTCGGCCGAACGAAAGGCCGGAACGATCTATGCAGGCTCCTTCCTCGAGCAGTTCACCGAGGGGAAGCCCTGGGCGCACCTCGACATCGCCGGTGTCGCCTGGGGTACCGGGCGGGCCTACTGGGGCAAGGGGCCGACCGGGTTCGGGACGAGGACACTGGTCGAGCTTGCCGCCTCGATGGCCGGCAAGCGGGCCTGAACGACCGGGCACCCCGGCCGTACCCCCTGCCCGTAGGATTCGGGCCGTGGACTTCGACCTGAGCGACGAACAGCGGCTGATCCGGGAGACGGTCAGGGACTTCGCGGTCTCGGAGGTCGCGCCGGTGGCCGGCGAACTCGACCGGACCAAGACCTTTCCTTACGAGATCGTCGCCCGGATGGGCGAGCTCGGGTTGATGGGCATTCCGTACCCCGAGGAGTACGGGGGCTCGGGTGGCGACACGCTCTCCTACGCGATCGCGGTCGAGGAGCTGGCCCGGATCGATTCGTCGGTCGCGATCACGCTCGCCGCCCACACCTCGCTAGGCACCGCACCGGTCTACTACTACGGCTCCGACGACCAGAAGGCCGAATGGCTACCCGACCTCTGCTCCGGCAGGAAGCTGGGCGCTTTCGGCCTGACCGAGCCCGAGGCCGGCTCGGATGCCGGCAACGCCCGGACCACGGCCGTGCTCGACGGCGACGAGTGGGTCGTCAATGGCTCGAAGCAGTTCATCACCAACTCGGGCACCGACATCTCGGCCTTCGTCGCGATCACCGCGGTCACCGACCGAACCGACGAAAGGGCCGAGATCTCCAACCTGATCATCCCCAATGGAACTCCCGGCTACGAGATCGGGGAGCCGTACCGGAAGATGGGCTGGCACGCTTCCGACACCCACCCGCTGACCTTCGACGACGTACGGGTGCCGGAGTCGAACCTGCTCGGCCCGCGGGGCGAGGGTTTCAGGCAGTTCCTCGAGATCCTCGACGGCGGACGGATATCGGTCTCGGCGATGGGGGTCGGCCTGGCCCAGGGCGCGCTCGACGAATCGATCGCCTACGCGAAGGAGCGCCAGGCGTTTGGCCGTTCGATCTCCTCCTTCCAGGCGATTCAGGCCAAGATCGCCGACCTCTCGGCCCAGATCGAGGCGGCCCGGCTGCTCACCTGGCGTGCCGCGATCGAGAAGGACCGGGGGCTCGACTTCGGGCTGACCGCGGCCCAGGCGAAGCTGATCACCGGACGTCTGGCAGTCCGGGCCGCCGAGGAGGCCGTACAGATCCACGGCGGGTACGGATACATCGAGGAGTACCCGGTCTGTCGCTTCTACCGGGATGCCAAGGTGCTGACCATCGGCGAAGGGACCGACGAAGTCCAGCAGATGGTGATCGCCCGGGCGCTCGGCTGCTAGCCGGCCGGACGGGAAGTCTCGGTCTCGCCCGGGCGGGATGAAATCTCGGCCGCCCGCCCCACGCCTTCCGGAATCCCGTAGTACTCGAGGACCTGCATCTCCTGGTCCCGGTTTAGCGGCAGGCCGGCATCGATCGCCGGGGCCTCCCGGATCACCTCGCGGTCGTGCGGGGTCCAGATCCGGCCGGCCGCCGCCGCACACTCCCTGATCAGCAGCGGGACGGTCTTGCCGAACCGGCCCAGCTTCACGGCCAGCCAGGTCGGCTGGCCGGAGTCGGCATCGACCATGAAACCCTGGACCCGGGCGACGCTCTGGCCGGCGATGTCGTCGACCCGGTAACCGACCCACTGGCCGACCTCGTCGGCATCCGGTGGTGGCACCTTCACTACTTCTGGCTCATCCGCCATTCGATCCTCCCGTGATCTCCAGCAGCCGCTCGGCCGCGGTCGCCGGATCGGTCTTTCGTTCGGCGACCTCGCGGAGCAGTTCCTCGACCTCCGGCCGCTCGGCCGCCGCGTCGAGTCTTCGCCTGAGCCGCGAGGCGGCGATCCCCATCACCTCGTTGCGGAGATTGCGCGACCGCCGCTGCTCCAGCTCGCCCCGCCCGGCGATCCAGGTCGAGTGCTCGTCGATCTTCTCCATCAGTTCGGCCACGCCCTCGCCGGTGGCGGCCTCCGTCCTCAGGATCGGGACCTCCCACTCCCCCGGCACCTGTCCGAGCGATAGCGCCGCCCGCACCTCACGGACCATCGTGTCGGTCATCGGGTGGTCGGCCTTGTTGACCACGATCAGGTCGGGAATCTCCATCACCCCGGCCTTCAGCGCCTGGATCGAGTCACCCGAGCCCGGCATCAGGGCCAGCACGACGGTGTCGGCGTGGTCGACGATGTCGATCTCGCCCTGGCCCACCCCGACCGTCTCGACCAGGATGTCGTCCTTGCCCGAGGCATCCATCGCCAGCACGGCCTGGAGGGCGGCCTCGGACAGCCCTCCAAGCGCCCCGCGCGAGGCCATCGAGCGGATGAAGACTCCACTGTCGAGGAAGTGGTCCGAAAGCCTGATCCGGTCGCCCAGCAGGGCGCCCTTGGTGAACGGGCTCGAAGGGTCGATCGAGAGCACCCCGACCTCGCGCCCTCCTGCCCGGAGCTCCCTGGTCAGGGCGCCGACGAGGGTGCTCTTGCCGACCCCGGGAGGTCCCGTGAAACCGACGATCCGTGCGCTTCCGGTCCGCGGGAAGACCTGCCTGATCAGCTCGGCTCCGGCCGGGTCGTCGGACTCGATCAGGGTGATCGCCCGGGCCAGCGCCCGACGGTCCCCGGCGATCAGGGACTCCGCGAGCGGATCGAGCGTCGTGGTGGCTGGGCTGTTGGCCATCGGGCCAAGTGTAGAACCTGCCCCGGAGCGAGCAGGCGGGACGCGACGACCCGCCCCCGCGAGGCGCTCACCACGGAGCGGGACCGCAATAAAGTCCGGCCAATGAAGTCCAGCGGGGCCAGGAAGGGGCCGATCGAGAGCCTCGCCTTCTTCAGGCGCAACGGGATGCTCGACCCGAAGTACCTGCTGCTCCTCGGGCGCTACCTCTGGCGACGACTGCTTACCCCTGCCGGGTGGAGATGGCGCACCGACGGGCCGGTCTTCTTCGGCAAGCGGCTCCAGATACAGATCTCGCGGCGGGGCTCGGTCTCGTTCGGCCGATTCGTCTGGGTCGGGGACGGAACGAAGATCAGGTGCCACGAGGGAGCGGTCGAGATCGGCGAGAAGACCGTGCTCGGCCAGGAGGTGACGATCTCGGCCTACCGGAGGGTCCGGATCGGGGAGCAGTGCGTGATCGCCGACCGGGCGATGTTCATCGACTTCGATCACGGCGTGGTCGAGGTCGAGCGCCCGATCAGGCAGCAGGGGATCTACATGGAGGAGGTCGTGATCGGCTCGAACGTCTGGATCGGATACGGCGCCTGCTTCCTCCGCGGGGTGAGCGTGGGCGACAACGCGATCATCGGTACGAACGCGGTGGTGACGAAGGACGTGCCGGCCAACGCGGTGGTCGGCGGGGTGCCTGCCCGGGTCATCCGGATGCGCGACGAGCCGGCCGGGATGTCCTGGCCGGACCCGGTCGAGCCCGAACCGGGCGATCCGGGCGTCTTGCCCCTGCCCGGCGAGTAGAGGGGTCGTCTCAGCCCGGGTCGGCGACCGGGATGAGGCTCCGGTAGAGGGCCTCGGTCTTGTCGGCCACGTCCGCCCAGTCGAAGCGACGGATGTGCTCGAGGCCTTCCTCGACCATTCGGCGCGCCAGCCCTTCGTCGGCCAGCACGTCCAGGGCCGCCTCGGCCAGGTGCCCGGGGTCGCTTGCCCTGAACCTGAGTCCGGCTCCCTCGAGCGGCACGACCTCCCTCAGGCCACCGGTGTCGGCGGCGATGCAGGGGCACTCGGAGGCCATCGCCTCCAGCGCCACCAGCCCGAACGGCTCGTAGATCGAGGGGACCACGGTCAGGTCGGCGATCCGGTAGAGCGAGGTGAGGACGTCGTCACCGATCCAGCCGAGGAAGGTCCCGTGCTCCATCAGGCCCAGCTCCTCGGCCTGGCGGTGGAGCTCCTCTTCATGGGTTCCCGAGCCGGCAACCAGGAAACGGGTGCCGGGCATCTGCTCGATCACCCGTGGCATCGCTTCGAGTGCCAGCTGGAAGCCCTTCTCGTAGACGAGGCGACCGATCAGCAGGACGAGCTTCTCGTCCGGCGCCGCGAACCGGCCCCTCAGCTCGGCGAGCATGGCCGGGTCGGGATCGGGAAGGTCTTCGGGATCGATCCCGTTTTGGATCACCTCGACCCGATCCGGGTCGGCGCCGAACACGTCGATCACCTGGTCCCGCATGAACTCCGAGCAGGTGATCACCCGGTCGGAGCGGTTGGCTATCCACCGCTCGACCCCGTGGATGTGCGACTGGGGGTGTTTGTCGACCCAGCCCTGGTGGCGGCCGTACTCGGTCGCGTGGATCGTGGTCACCAGCGGACAGTCGAACCTTCGGGCGAGGTGATCGCAGGCCGAGGCGACGAGCCAGTCGTGACCGTGGACGCAGTCGAAGTCGAACCGGTCCCCCAGCTCGACCCCGGCGGCCAGCATGTCGGAGTTCATCCGCTCGACCCAGGTCACGAACTCGGCCAGGTCCGACGGCCTCTCCGGTTCGACGATCCGGTGGATGTGGACGCCCCCGACCTTCCCGTCCGCCTCGCTCGCCTCGCCACCCCTGGTCAGGACGTGGACTTCCACCCCGCGCTCGACCAGGGCTTCCGAGAGCTTCCTGACGTGACGGGCGAGGCCACCCTCGATGAGCGGCGGGTACTCCCAGGAGACGATGAGCGTTCTGATCACTTGGAGTGGTCTTCTTGCCAGATCACGGAACCAAGAGCGGGGCCAGGTCGAGATCCGGGGCCAGCGACCTCAGATCCGGAGCGATGCTCTCTCCGGGGGCGGAGTGTATGGCCTCGTAGGCGGATCGGGCGTGCTCGACCGACCGGCGAAACGGGTAATCGTCGGCCTGCCCCGTCTGGTCGAGGAAGGCCCAGTCGCTCGCCTGGACGGCCAGCATCTCCCGGGCGGCACGCTCGGCCTGCGGCCGGGGCAGCCCCGAGGCGATCGCCCCCTGGACGGCCAGCTCGACCCGCCTCGCCCCGACCGAAATGTCGGCCTGGGCCGGGGAGTCCCAGGTCCGGAGGTCCTTTCCCCGGCCCCAGGTGGCGGAGCTGAGGCCGTGCTCTCGTGTCGGACGTCCGCCCTCTCGCCCCGGGGTTGTCAGCCGGACTCCATGGTCGGCCGCCCGGTCGAGCACGGCCTCGAGCCAGATCGGACCCTCGGACCACCAGTGGCCCATCAGCTCCATGTCGCAGGCGAAGACCACCAGGCCGAGCCTGCCGTGCTCCTGGCTGAACGCCCTGAGCCGCTCGGCCACCCCGTCGAGGAAGCGCCCGGCATCCCGCTCGGCCCGCTCCCGGGCCGCCTCGGGGTCGTATGGATGGCCCTCGATCGAGAACAGGTTCAGGCCGAGCATCGACTTGCGGTGGAAGTCCCGGTAGCCGGTCCAGGAGGGATAGCCCTGCATGTCCCAGACCCAAGCGACCGCCTCCCAGTCGATCGTGAAGGCGGTCGGTCCGGCCGCGGTCCGAACCGGTTCCAGGGATTCTCGGGCCGACTCGTGGGCCGACTGGTCGACGGGAAACCACTCGATCCCGTGGGCGGCCAGGTGGTTCTCGATGCCCGGGGCCCAGGCGCACTCCGGAAGCCAGAAGCCGGTCACACTGCCGAACCTGCGTCGGTGCGACCTGAGGCCGGTCGCGACCTGCATCTCGATCGACCGGTCGGTCGCCAACAGGGGCAGGACGGCGTGGGTCGCACTCGAGGCAAGCAGTTCGACCCGGCCATCCCGGGCGGGGTCCCCGAATGCCCGGGTCAGGTCACCCCCCAGGCCGGCGATCGCCGTCAGCGCGGCCTCGTAGCGGTCCAGCTCGTCGAGCGCCGATGCCCTCAGCTCCGGCGGGCCCTCTTCGGCCTCGCGCCGGGCCGATCCGACCCTGAACTCCTCCGCGAAGGAGGTCAGGCGGTCGACCAGGCCCGGGGCCTCGAGCTGGTCGGCCAGCACCGGGGTGACCGAGACCGCGATGTCCCGGGCGAAGGAGAGGACCGGGACGTAAGAGCTGATCACGGCATCGAACAGCCACTCTTCGCCGAACGGGTAGGTGCCGAAGCCCTCGACGTACGGCATGTGGGAGTGCAGGACGATCGCCAGGCCCCCGGCGGGCTCGGCTGCGACCGGGGGCCGCCGGTCAGGCACGACAGACGGCGACGAAGTCGAGCGCCCGGTCGAGGTCGCCCTTGCGGACCCGGAAGTCCGAGCTCCCGATCGAGGGCGTGAACCAGTCGTAGAAGGCCCGCGTCATGCCCAGGGCGGCGTGGACCCGGTCCCAGCCGACCGAGAGCGCGCGATCGTGCCAAGCGAGCCGTCCGGCGTGGAAGACGCCGAAGACCTCGACCGAGGAGAAGTGGGGCGCGAGCAGCTCGGCGAACTCGTCGGCGCGGTACTCGCGCAGGTGCCAGGGGTTATCCGACTTCTCGGCCCCCGCGGGCGCGAGGGTCAGCAGGTTCGGGGTCGACACGTAGGACACCGGTGCGGCGGCCGCAAATCCCGCCAGCAGGCTCCCGGGATCCTCGATGTGCTCGATCGTCTGCAGGAAGACGATCGCATCACAGGGGCCATCGAAGGCCTCGACCAGGCTCCGCTCGAAGGAGACCCGGGCGCTCGAGTAACGCGCCGAGGCGTGGGCGAAGGCCTCGGGGTTCGCATCGACGCCGACCACCGAGCGGGCGGTCCGGCCGAGAACTTCCGAGCCGTAGCCCTCTCCGCAGGCCAGGTCGGCAACGTCGAGACCCGAGACCCTGCGGGCGATCCACTCGTAGACGACCAGGTGGCGCCTGAACCAGTAGTTCTCCTCGGGGACGTCGGGCAGCGTCCTCTCGCCGGTCAGCTCGAGTGGCGGGACGCCCTCGGGCTGGTCTTTCTGAACGAACGTTTCGGACAACGGGGCGATTGTTCCCTATCTTTTCCCGCCATGCCCGCATCCCCCTCTGACTCGCCGGAAAAGATCAAGGACGCCAACACCCGCTACCACGACGCGGCCGCCGAGTCCTACGACTCGAAGTGGGGCATCGACTTCGGTCCGATCGGCCAGCACCAGGTCCGCTCCAAGGTCGTCAAGGCGCTCGGATACGAACCGGTCGGGTCGCTGGGCGACTCACTGGAGATCGGGGCCGGTACCGGGTACTTCTCCCTCAACCTCGCCCAGCAGGGGCTGATCGACCGCGTGACCGTAAGCGACATCTCGCCCGGGATGCTCGACGCGCTCTCGGCCACCGCGAACGACCTCGGCATCGAGGTCGAGACCGTCGTCTGCGAGGCCGAAAACCTCCCCTTCAACGACGACTCGTTCGACCTCGTACTCGGACACGCCGTGCTCCACCACATCCCCGACCTCGATCGGGCCTTCCGAGAGTTCCACCGGGTGCTCAGGCCCGGCGGCCGGATCATCTTCTGCGGTGAGCCTTCCCGGTACGGTGACCGGCTGGCAGCCTTGCCAAAGGCGGTCGGGACGGCGGCCGGACCACTCTGGCGTCTGCTGGTAGGGGCTTCGCCGGCGGTCGAGGCGGCCGCCAACGGGTGCGCTGACCCGGACGGCCACGAACTCGAGTCCGAGGTCGACGTCCACGCCTTCGCACCGGCCGACCTCAGGGAGCTGCCCGGCAAGGCCGGTTTCTCGGGGGTACGAGTCTCGGGCGAGGAGGCGATCGCGAACGTCTGGGGCTGGGGGGTCCGCTCGCTCGAGGCGACCGCCGTACCGGACACCGTGCCGCTCGCCTGGCGCAAGATCGCCTTCAGGGGCTACGTCGTCTTCCAGAAGCTGGATACTGCGGTGCTGGAGTCCCGGTTGCCACCGGAACTCCTCTACAACCTCCTCCTCACGGCCGAGAAGCCGGTCTGAGGCGGAACCGGGCCGCGGTCCGGGAGGAAGGAACGTCATATGAAGACCCTCGTCATAGGCGCCGGAGAAGTCGGGATGAACATCGCCCGAACCCTCGTAACCGACGGCCAGGAGGTCACGGTGATCGAGCGGGACCCGGACAGGGCCGAGCAGGCCAGGGCGGAACTGGATGCCCTGGTGGTCGAGGGGAACGGCGCCAGTCCGCGGCTGTTGAAGGAGACCGGGGTGGCCGGTTTCGACCTGCTCGCCGCCGTGACGACGATCGACGAGGTCAACGTGATTGCCGCCCTCTCGGCAAAGAGCCAGGGCGTCGCCACCGTCGTGGCGAGGGTGCGGGATCCGGACTTCTTCGAACCGGGGCAGGCGAGCCAGACGGGAGTCATGGGGATCGACTTCGTGATCGATCCGGACCGTGCCACCGCCGAGGACATAGCGGAGACCATCGCGCTCCCCGGTTCGGTTTCGGTCGAGTACTTCAGCGAGGGGCGGCTCGCTCTGGTCGAGCTGATCGTCGGCGAAGACTCCCCCCTGATCGGTCGACCGCTCAGCGAACGGGAACGGCCCCAACCGGCCTACATCGTCGCGGGCGCGCGGGCTGGTGTTCCCTTCCTGGCGAGGCCCGACACCGTGCCCGAAGTCGGTGACCACCTGATCCTCTCGACCGCCAGGGAGAACGTCCGGGAGGCGGTCGCCTACCTGGTTGGCCACGTCGAACCGATCCGAAACGTGATCATCTTCGGGGGCGGCAGGATCGGCCTGCCGCTCGCCCGGGCGCTGGAGGAGAAGAACGTCGCGGTCACCGTGCTCGAACGGGACGCCAAGCGCTCGACCGAACTGGCCGCAGCGCTAGGGCGAGCCCTGGTGATCAACGATGAGGGGATCAGTCGCGAGTCCCAGGAGGACGCCAACGTCGGCACGGCCGGTGCGTTCATCGCCTGCGCCGGGGATGACCGGGCCAACCTGGTAGCTGCGCTGAACGCCAAGAGGATTGGTGCCGGGCTCTGTCTCGCGACCATCTCGAGGGAGGAGTTCTCACCGCTGGTCGACGCCCTCGGTCTGGACGCTTCGTTCTCACCCCGCCTGATCACGGCCGAGGCGATCCTCCGCTTCGTTCACACGAAGAGCGTCAAGGCTCTCCATTTCTTCCGCACCGGATTCGAGGCGATGGAGATGGAGGTCGAACCCGGGGCCGAGATCATCGGCATGGCGATCGGGGAAACCCACGGGATCCTCAGCCACTGCCGGGTAGGCGCCCTGCTCCACGACGACACGGTCGAAATACCGAGGCGGGGAACCGAGATCAGCGAGGGGGACCGGCTGCTCGTTCTTGGCGAGCAGGGGACCCTGCGTGAGATCGAGTCGGCTTTCGGCGGAGGCAGGTGAGCCGGACCTCACGCACCGTTTTCGCCCCGGTGGTGGGCATGGCCGCCGGGGGCACCCTGCTCGCCGTCGGGATCGCTCTACTGGTCTGTGGCCTGGTCGGCCTCGCGGAAGGCCGGGATGGCGCCGACTTCCTCGCATGCGGGGTGATCGGTGGGCTGGTCGGCCTCATGCTGTTCGCCTTCTCCAGTCGGGCCGAGGGCCCAGGACGCGTGATCAAGCCGGTTTCCGGCCTGCTGGCGGTGACCTTGGCATGGGTCGTGGCCGGCCTTTACGGGGCGGTCCCCTTCGTCCTCACGGGAGCGATCCCGGATCCGGTCGGAGCCTTCTTCGAGGCGACCAGTGGCTTCACGACCACGGGGGCGACCGTGATCGACGACGTCTCCGGTCAAAGCGACGCAGTTCTGCTCTGGCGAAGTCTCTCCCAGTGGCTCGGTGGGGTCGGAATCGTCGTCCTGGTGGTGGTCATCGCCCCGGTCAGCGGGCCGGGGCTCCAGCGCGCCTTCTACGCCGAGACCTCCGGCATCAAGTCCGACCGACTGACCCCGAAGCTGATCGACACGGCCAAGATCATCGCCGGCGTCTACGTCGTCCTCTCGGTCATCGGCGTGATCGGGTACGCGGTGGCCGGGATGGGAATGTTCGACGCGATAAACCACTCGATGACCACTCTGGCTACCGGCGGTTTCTCGACCCGAACCGACTCGATGGCCGCCTACGGAAGCGCCGTTCAGGTCGTCGCGATATTCGGAATGCTGCTGGGCGGGATCAACTTCGCCTTCTACTGGCGTGCCGTGACCCGTAAGCAGGTAAGCCAAACCCTGCCCGAGATCAAGGTCTTCCTCGCGATCGTCGCGATCATGACCGCCGTGGTCACGGCCGTCCTGCTCGGGGGAAAACCGAAACTCGGTTTCGGCCAGGGCCTGCTCGACTCGGCCTTCACCGTGACAAGCATCATCACCACGACCGGCTACACGACGGTGGACTTCGATACCTGGGCCTCCTTCGACAAGACCCTGATCCTCCTGATGACCTTCATCGGGGCATGCGCCGGCTCGACTGCCGGCGGGATCAAGGTAATCCGGATCATGCTGCTGAGCAAGGCAGCGACGCAGGAGGTCCAGAAGCAGCTGCACCCGAAAGCGGTCCGGGTACTCCGGATCGGGAAGACGGTCTTCAGCGACGACATCCGCCGGGCGATCATGGGGTACTTCACGGTCTACGTGATCGTCTACGGCTTCGGGGTCCTTGCGATGGCAGCCGGCGGACTCGACGTGATCTCGGCGATAAGTGCCGCGGCGGCGACCCTCAACGTCACCGGTCCGGGAATCGGCGAAGTCGGGGCGCTCGAGAACTACGGTGGGCTCTCGCCCTTCAACCAGCTGGTCTCCTGCTTCCTGATGATCACCGGCAGGCTCGAGGTATTCACGGTGGTGGCGCTGCTCGTCGCCATCTTCGACCGACTCCGCGAATACGCATTCAGCCGCTGAGCCGGACCGGCCCGGTGGCATCAGGCCAGGGCGACCGCCCCG
>JAUMBO010000108.1:0-18638 GCA_032119635.1 Solirubrobacterales bacterium | reverse complement strand
ATCCGGCGCTCGAGCGCATCGAGGTGTGCCAGCTCGGGCCGGTGCCGCCGGTGTCGGAGGTGTCCCACCTGAGCCCGGCGACGACCATGTAGACGTGGCCCGAGTTGCCGTAGACCGAGATCCAGTTGCCTTCGCCGGGCTCACCCCAGGTCGTCAGGCCGGTCGAGTCGAGCGGGCTGGAAATCAGGCCCCCGCCGTGAAGGGCGTAGGAGACCGCCCCGGAGCAGTCATAACCCGATGACTCGAAAGAGCCGTGACCGCCGCCCCAGACGTAAGGCCGGTCGGCAATCGCATTGGCCGCCTGAATCACCCGCTTGACCGCGTCGGGCGCCCCGGCGGGAGGAGCTGCGTAGCCGTTCGACTGGAGCACGGCCGTCTGCCCCGGAACGGGAGCCGGGAAGCTCCCGGCCGAGCTGCTGGCCGGGTCGCTGGTCAGGTCCGGAAGGCTCTCCTCGAGGCTTCCGGCCCGGGCCTCGAGCGCCTGGATCCTCGCCTCGCGAGTCTCCCGGGCGGCAATGAACTCGGCCCGCTGCGCCTCGACCGCGTCGCGGGCCTCCCTGGCCCGGCGTTCCTCGTCGACGATCGCGTTCCGAAGCTCCACCAGCTCGCCCTTTCGCTCCTCCATCTTCTCGACCAGGGCCCGGATTTCATTTCGAAGGGCCTCCACCCTGGCGATCACGTCCTCGTCACGGTCCTGGATGCTCTGGGCGTAGGTCGAGTTGGTGACCAGGCCGGAAAAGTCCTCCGAGGCGAAGACGAACTCGGCCACGGTCGGCGGGCCCGCCACGTAGAGCGAGACGAGCTGCTTCCTCAGTACGGCCAATGCCCGCCCGAGCCGCTTCCTCACGACCCGGAGCCGGTCCCGCTCCCGCTCGAGTGCTGCCTCGAGACGATCCAGCTTCGCCTGCCTGCGCCTGAGCTCCGCAGTCAGACGGTCTGCCTCCTGCCGAAGGCCGGAGAGCGTTCCGATCAGGCCGTCGATCCGCCGGTTGTCCTCAGCCACCTGGGCCTTCAGCCCGGAGATCGAGCCGGCGATCTCACCGAGTTCCTGGCGGGCCTCCGACTGGGTCACCGCCGCTGCCCGGTCTGACGGGGCGAAGCCGATCAGCACGGCGAGGATCGCAGCCGCGATCACCAGCGCGGCCGCTCGGAATTCGGTGCGGCCGGTCTGAAGGTCCAGCTGGGGTGTCGGCGACGGGTCGGTTCTCATCCAGCTCACGCTCCGTCAGCCGGTACGGCCCGACGGGAGAGGGACTCCCGACCGTAGAAGACCCCGCCGGGACGTGCCTCGGCCCGGTGGCGGAGTGGGAAGAGTCGTGCAGTTGGAGGATCAGGCCCGGCGGTCGGAAAAACCGGCCGAATGCCTGAAGACCGTCCCTAGCCGACGATCTTCGCCTTCAGCTTCTCGTAGTCCTCATCCGAGATCGAACCACTCTTCTTCATCTCGTCGAGCTTCTTCAGCTCGTCGACCGGGCTGGCGCCGGCGGCCGTCTGCTGGACGTACTGGTCGAACTGCTTCTTCGCCTCCACCTGCTCGGAGATCGCCCTCTGGCGCATCCCGGGACCGCGCACGATCAGGTAGACCAGCGCGGTCAGGAACGGGAGGAAGATCAGGAAGAACACCCAGGCAGCCTTGCCCCAGCCCGACATCTCGTGGTCGCGGAAGAGGTCCATCAGGATCGTGATCAGGATCCAGATCCAGATCACGAAGAAGAAGATGGCGAGAACGGTAAGCAGGGCGTCGCCTAGTTCAAAAGCCGCGAGCAACATTTATCGGGCGTTCCTTCCTGTCGAATTGGTAGTTCCGGACGAGCCTACAGACCTGTTGCTCCGGTGCCTCAGGAGGAACGTCTCTCCCGGAGGTCGGCCACCTTCCAGGCGGCCGGCATGAGCAGGGCGGCGATCGCCGCCTTGAGGATCTCCCAGCCGAAGAAGAAGACGAACCCGTCCTCGATCACGGTGCCCCAGCTGGAGCTCTCCATGAATCCGGCGGCGACCAGCTCCGGTGCGGCCATCTTCAGGCCGATCAGGCCGAAGGCGAAGATGATCAGCTCGCCGACGACGAAGGCGCCGAGGGCGGAGTCGAACTTGCGGTCGCGGCCCCTCTCGGAAAGCCAGCCGACCACGCCGGCCGCGACCACGAACCCGATCAGGTAGCCGGCGGTCGCGCCGCTTGCCGTTCCGATCGCGTTCAGGACGCCGCTCTCGCCTCCGGCGAGGATCGGCAGGAAGAGCCCGAGCGCGATGTAGAGCAGCATCGAGATCACACCCCGGGCAGCACCGAGCGCGGAGCCGACCAGGATCACACCGAGGGTCTGACCGGTGACCGGTACCGGCATCGTCGGGATCGAGATCTGGGCCAGCAGCGCCACGAACCCGACACCGCCGAGAACCAGCAGGACGTTGAGGGCGAAGTCGGTTAGCGACCGGACCCTGGCCGGTGCGATCAGGTCCCCGAGAACGGCGGGTCCCGTCGGAGCGGATCCTGGAACGGCTGCTGAAGCTGTGGACATCTGGGTGACCCTCCTGTTTCGGGTAGCGCGGACGCCGGGATCCTACAAAGCCCGACCGGGTCGGGGCCTCACCCCGTCGACTTGACCGTGTTTCAGTCCGATGCCGCGACGTCGAGGGCGAACAGCCCGGCCGCGGTCAGGGTGGCCGCCCCGGTGAGCGCCGCCGTGATCGCCACGGCGCGAGGGTCGAGCCGATTGCGGGAGATCACGGTCGCAGTGAAGTCGCCGAGGTCCGAGAGCGCAGCCACGGCGAGCCACGGCGCCGCCTCGTCGCGCAGCGCCCCCTCGACCATCCCGGCACCGAGAGCGATGTCGCGCAGGCCGAGCGCCCGGAAGATCGTCCGCATCGCCGGCCGGTCCGCATCCTCACCGACCCAAGTGCTCCCCACCTTCTCGGGCACGGCGCTGGCCACGATCCCGAACAGGACCCGGCTGGCCCCGAAACCGACGTTGAGCAACTGCCTCGCTTCCACCCGGCCAATCTAGCCGACCGCTGCATCTCCCGACGCCCCCCCGTGATGACCCGGGACGATAGGTTGACTTCGTGTCGAGTCCCGAAATCGAGCTGCACCTCCTCACGCTCTCCCACCCCTGCCTGACCGCAAAGGCAGCGCTCGACCGCAAGGGCGTCGCCTACCAGGAGGTAGTGATGCCGATGGGGGAGCACCACGAACCGATGGAGGAGATCTACGGCGAGGGAAACCGGACCGTTCCCGGGATGACGATCGACGGCGAGAAGGTCCACGGCTCGACCGCGATCCAGGCACGGCTCGAGGAGCTCTTCCCCGAGAATCCCCTCTACCCCGAAGGAATCGCCGACCGGGTCCTCGAGGCCGAGCTCTGGGGCGACGGCGAGTACCAGGATCTCGGCCGGCGCCTGCCCTGGTCGGCGCTCCACTTCCGGCCGGAAGCGACCGGCACCTTCGCCGGTGCCGGGTCGCTCGATCCGGCCGGGGTCGACTTCGCCATGAAGACGATCCACCTCTCCTGGAAGTACCACTTGATAACCGCCGAGCGGACCGCCGCCGATCTCGAGGCCCTGCCCGGGATGGTCGAGCAGATCGAGGAGTTCGCTGCCGAGGGCCTCGTCGGTGGCGACGAGCCGACCGCGGCCGACTTCCAGATCGGGGCCACCACCCGGATACTCCTGACGATCGGCGATCTCCGGCCCGTCTTCGAGGGAACGATCATCCGCGAGGTCGCCCTTCGGCACTTCCCGGACTACAACGGTGAGATCCCGGCCGGTGCCTGGCCGGAGGGCTGGGTCAGGACCGGGTAACGCCCCTCAGGACCGACCGGCCCGAGTGCTCCGGGCTGCCGTTCGCGGGCTCGATCGACACGTCGTAGTAGCGGTAGCGGTTGGGATCCACCGGGACCGGAACCTCGATCTCGTTGCTGCCTCCGGGGTCGACCCGGAACGACCCGAGCGAGACCAGCTCGCCGTTTTCCCCGAGCAGCCACAGCTCATAGAACTCGCGCTCCCCGGTCTGCTCGAGGCCCGAGACCGAAAGCTTCAGCCGATCGGAGCCGGAGCTGACGAGCGAAACCTCGCCTGCTGCCCCTGCCGGGGCCTCGGGACCGATTCCCGAGAGGGCCAGCCGTTCGGTGGTGGCCGGAGCCGGTCCTTCGCCGTCGAGGGCCGTGCCGACCAGGGCACCACCGACGAACAGGGCGGCCGCCGCGAGTCCCCCGGCGAGGAGCCGCGGCCATCCGAAGCCGACCGCGAACCCGGGAAGTCGGAATCCCCTCTGCCGGTCCCGGCCCTCGGCTCCCGGGGCCCTCGTCCCTTCGAAGACGGCCCGGTCGAGGGCCGGCGGCTCGGGCGGGCCCCAGACCTCGGCCGGTAGCGAACCGAGTCTGCCCGTCACCAGGGCCATCGACTCGACCTGCGCGGCCAGTCCGGGATCGGTAGCGATCCGGCCCTCGAAGGCAGCGCTCTCATCCCGGTCCATCTCGCCCGTCAGGAAACGGACCACCTGCTCGTCGGTCGTCTCGCCCCCGCGATTCTCGATTCCACCCGTCATACGACCCCCATCTCCTGACGAAGCGTATTCAGCCCGGAGACCATCTTCGACTTCACCGTGCCCAGTGGGATGCCGGTCTTCTCGGCTATTTCCGACTGGCTCAGGTCGTCGGCGAACCTCAGCCTGAGCAGTTCGGCTTCGGGCTCCGGCAGACCGTCGATCACCCGGGCGAAGTCCCAGTCGGCGAGGAACCGATCGACCCCACCGGAATCGGGTCCGTCGCCGGTCCGCGCGACGACGTCCGGGTCGCGGGGTTCCGGCACCTTGCGGCGGAGCACGTCGATCGAGCGGCTGTTGGCGATCGACATGATCCAGGCGATCAGCCTGCCCCGCGAGGGATCGAACTTCCCGGCCTTCTGCCAGACCTCGACGAAGACCTGCTGGAGCACGTCCTCGGCCGCCTCCCGGTCGCCCATCCGGCCGACCAGGAAGGCGAATACGGCACCGGAGTGCTCGGCGTAGACCTGCTCCAGGGCGGTCTCGTCACCGGCCTCGATCAGACGGGCCAGCTCCGCATCCCCTGATTCTTTGCTCCGAACCGCTTCCACTGCCACCGTGGAGCCAATCAGAGTTACCTCCCGGGAAGGCAGCAGGGGTGGCGCGAAAGCCCTTTCGACCCGCGCCACCCCGTTCATCACTGCCTCTGGGTTTCCCGCTTTCCCTACGGAAGCAGGACCTGGTCGATCACGTGGACGACACCGTTGGAGGCCGGCACATCGGCCGTCGCGACGGTCGCGTCGTTGATCTTGACGGTCTTGCCGTTGATCGTCACGGTCAGCGTCCCGCCTTCGAGCGTCTTCGCCTTCTGACCGTTGGTCAGGTCGGAAGACATGACCTCACCCTCGACTACGTGGTACTTGAGGATGTTGGCCAGCTCCTCCTTGTTGGCCGGCTCGAGCAGCCTCTCCAGCTCACCGGCCGGCAGGGCATCGAATGCTTCGTTGGTCGGTGCGAACACCGTGAACGGGCCCTCTCCCTGGAGCGTCTCGGCCAGATCGGCGGCCGTCACGGCCTCGACCAGGGTCGAGAGATCGGGGGTGTCGGCCGCCACGTCGACGATGTTGCCGGCGTCGGTTGCGGTCTGGGTCACCCCGTTCATGTCCTCGTTCGAGCCGGAGTCGCTGTCGTCGCTGCACGCTGCGACCCCGAGGCCCAGCGCCGGAATCGCCAGCAGAAGGGCTATCGCTTTCCTGTTCATCTTTTCTCCTTCCGTTGTCCTTCGTTCCGGCCCCGACACTGCCGGCCTTTTCCACTCCTACGGACCGGACCCCGGAATCGGTTGGCTATTTCCGGGAATCCCGTTCCGAGGCCCCGGAATCCGTAGAGTTGACTCGATGGCCGAAAGTGACGAGGACGGAAACGAGACGGGCGAGCCGATCACGGCCGAGGGGCTCGAGGCCCTGAAGGCGGAGATCGAGCAGCTCGAGGGTGAAGGCCGGGAGACGATGGCGGTCAGGCTGAAGACCGCCCGCGAACTGGGCGACCTTAAGGAGAACGCCGAATACCACATCGCCAAGGAGGACCAGGCTCACCTGGAAACCCGGATCAAGCGCCTACGGGAACGGCTGGCCAACGCAGTGGTGATCGAGGCAGACGCCGAATCGGGTGAGCGATTCTCCTTCGGGGCGACCGCCGAGGTGACCGACTCCGAAGGCCGGACCCGGACCTGGAAGCTGGTCGGATCGACCGAGGCCGACCTCGGCGCCGGACTGATCTCGGCCGAATCTCCGATCGGCATGGCCCTGAGGGGTACCGAGGTGGGCGAAGAGGTCGAGGTCGAAACCCCGGCCGGCACCCGCGCCTACCGGATCGACCGACTGGTCTGAACCGACGCCGTGGCCGGATCGGGACCGAGGAGCCGCTCGACCGCACGGACCGCCGGGGTGGCGGCCGGCCTCGCTGGCAAGGCCTTCGAGTACGCCCGCCGGGTCGACTGGCCGGCGGTCTGGCTCCGAGCCAAGTGGCTCTCCCATCACACCCGCCGGCTCTACGCCAACCTGACCCCGGAGGAGCGACGCGAGTTCCTCGCGATCGTCGTCCCGACCCGCGACGGGACCTACCTGCCGAAGGACGAACGGGACCGGTTGAGGTACCTGGTCACCAAGGCGTTCTCCGGGCCTGCCCCGCCACCGGCCTGAGTAACGGACGAAGGAACCCTCAGGCCACGCCTTCGAGCAGGCGGCCGACCACGAAGGCGAGTCCGGCCGCAATCGCGCCCAGTACCACCGTCTCGGCCGAACCCCTGAACACGCGCTGGCCGACCACGGCCGACTTGAGCGCCCCGACGAGCAGGAAGGCCAGTCCGGTCAAGACGATGCTGACCAGGAACGGATCCGGGATCGTGTCGGGGAACGCCAGGTTGATCAGGTAGCTGGCCAGCGGGATCGTCCCGACCACGAGGAAGGCGACGAAGGTCGCGAGACCGGCCCGGGCCGGCGAGCGATCGACCGGGGCGAACCCGAGCTCCTCGTTCATCATCATCTCGACCCACCGGTCCTTGTCGCTGGTGATCACCTCGACCGCCCGCTCGAGGTCCTCGCCCTCGAATCCCTTGGCCCGGAACAGCTGCCGGATCTCCTCCCGCTCTCCCTCGGGCATGAGCCGGATGTGCCGCTCTTCCTCACGGCGGGCCTGCTCCTGGCGGTCCTGTTCGGCCGTCGAGCCCAGGTAGTTGGAGACCGCCATCGAGAAACCGTCGGCAAACAGGTTCGAGACCCCGAGGATGATCACGACCGCGGCACCGAGGTCGGCCCCGGCCGCGCCGGCCACCACGGCGAAGGTGGTCACGGTGCCGTCAATTGCCCCGTAGACGAAGTCCCCCAGATGGCTCGTCCTCGGCTCGGTCGCGAGCCGTTTGCGGATCCCGTGCGGAGTGTGTTCATCTTCGAGATCGCGGTCGCCGGTCGGGCGGCCAAGCAGTCGGTCGATGCCCCTCGAGATCACGGACCAACCCTAGTCACGAATCGCCCCTAAGGCACCGGGTCACCGGTCCGGCTCACGGCCAAGCCGGTGATACGCTCGCCACGTGGCGGCCGAGGACCGAGTCAGGGTGGAGCGAAACGAGGGAGTTGCCGAAGTATCGCTCGACCACCCTCCGCTCAACCTGTTCGACGAAGCGATGATCGGGGCGGTGATCGGGACGATCGCCGGACTCTCGGCCGACCCACCCCGGGCCGTCCTCTTCAGGGCCGAGGGCGACGTCGTCTCGGGCGGGGTCAACGTCGAGGAATTCCAGGGACTGTCCGCCGATCAGGGCCGGGAACTCTGGACTCGGTTGATGGACGAAGTGATCGCCCCGGTCGAGGCCTTGCCCTGCCCGGTCGTCTTCTCCTCCCACGGACTGACCCTGACCGCTGCCTTCGAGCTGGCGCTCGCCTGCGATCTCTTGATCGCGTCCGAGTCGGCCTCGTTCGGCCTGGTCGAGATCGTGGTCGGGCTGACGCCCTCGATGGGCGGACCGCAGCGCCTGGCCGAGAGAGCCGGGCTGGCCCGGGCGGCCCAGCTGGTGATGACCGGCGAGCTGTTCGACGCCGCGACCCTGGAGCGGTGGAACGTGGTCAACGAGGTCGTGCCCGACGACGAGCTGGACGAGCACTCCCGCAAACTGGCACGGCGCCTGGCCCGCGGGCCGACCCTGGCCCACGCGATGACCAGACGGATACTCCGGGCCAGATCCCGGGCCGGGATGGAGGCGGCCGACAGGGTGACCCGGGAAGAGGCCGGCGAACTGTTCGCCTCCGAGGACCTGATCGGGGCGGTAGAGACGTTCCTCGCCGAAGGACCGGGCAAGGCCCGGTTCGAGGGCCGCTAGATGCCGGTCTCGACCGGGAAGCGTCCCTGCTCGACCGCCTTGCCGAAGGCCTCGAAGTCGCGCTCCATCTGGTCGGCGTAAGCGAAGCTCCACTCGGTGATCGCCCGGTCGAAGCGATCGGACTTGCCCAGGTACCCGTCGATCGCGGCCGATCCGGGCGACTGGCTGTGGCCGCGGGCAAGCATCGCCCCGCAGAGTGCGCCGTAGCGCGAGTACCGCTCTGCGTCCATCCCGGCCAGGTCGGCCGATCCCTTCATGTCCTTGAACTGTCGGATGTAGAAGTCGAATCCGCCCTTGCCGCCGCTGGCCCAGCCCAGGAAGGGATCCGAGGCTGCCTGAAGGACCTTCTGCCCGGAGACCACGCGATAACCCGGGAGGGCGGCGTCCTTGTCGCCCAGTCCCAGTATCGGCCTCGGGGCAATTCCCCCGTAGGTCTCGAGGACCGAGGCGGTCGCCTCCTTCAGCTGGAGGAAGAGAGGAGTGCCATCCGGGGCCAGCATCAGGACGATCAGGCACCTGGTGCCGACGCTGCCGACCCCGACCACCCTGAGGGCGAGGTCGACCAGCCGGTACTGCGAGAGCAGGGTCGCGCGGTCGGGCTCCAGCGTCTCCAGATATCGGCCGAACCCCGCCTGAACCCGGTCCTCGAACCCCTCGACGCGCTGCAGTATCGGCGGGTCAGGCACGATCCGGGGCTCCCCGGTCGAGGATTCGATGGTGATCTTGCCGAGTACCTTCTCCGAGTTCCTCCGGCTCGCCTTCGCGATGCCCTTCTCCAGATTCTTCCTGGCCTTCTTGGTTGCCGCCGCCTCGATCAGGGTCTCGCTCTCGAGCCGCACGAAGTAACGCTCGAGCGCCGACATCTCGTGGAGCTTCGCGGTCGTCTCGCGGTAGGAGCGGACCGAGGCCTCGGTCGCCACCCGGGCATCTTCCTCCCCAATCCCGGCATCCCGACAGGCCAGGACGATACTGGCCGCCATCCTCTTCACATCCCACTCCCACGGGCAGGCCCCAGCCTCGTCGAAGTCGTTCATGTCGAAGAGGATCCGGCGATCTGGCGCACCGAACAGCCCGAAGTTCCCGATGTGGGCGTCGCCGCAGCCGATCACCAGGAATCCCGAGCGAGCCTCCGCGGCCAGGTCGGCCGCCATCGGACCGGCAGTACCCCGGAAGTAGGCGAACGGCGACTCCAGCATCCGGCCGATCCTTACCGGGACCAGACCGGGCAGCCGGGTCCGGTTCTGCTCCTCGATGATCCCCAGCGGATCCCGTTCACCCAGGGTGAAGGTGGCCACCGAGGACCGGGGCGCATTCTTTCGAAGCCCCCGACCGAATGCCCGAGCTTCCTCGACGCTCGCGGTCTTCAGCAAACCGCTCGTAACGTCCTGCTCCTCCCGCTTCTTCTTCCGAAACACCCGGTGATCCTAGTCCCCCGGAGCCTTTCTGGGGAGAAATCGAGCCAGGGCCGCCTGAACCAGCGTGAGGACGACCAGCAGAGCGGTCGCCGTCGCCCAGAACCGGCTCGGGTAGAGCGAGATCAGGGTGCTGTCGGCAGCGAACTCCCAGCTGCCCGGCTCGAAGAGGAGCTCGTGGAAGCTCCGGAAGAAGGTGTCGAAGGAAACCAGGGCGAAGAACCCGATCGCCACCAGGGCGATCACGGTCGCAACCGCGCCCTCACGGAGAACCAGACGGACGGCGTCGGAGCCGCCCCGGGAGTGGAGCCGGGCCAGCGAGCCTGCCAGCACGACCACCGCCACGAGCCAGAGCACGAGTGCCCCCCGAACGACCCCCTGGACGTCCTCCATGTGGGTCACCTCACCGGCGCCGAAGGCCGGCTCACCCCAGGGCAGCCTGGCCTGGACGAGGAGTTCGCTCCCCGGTCCGATCGGCCAGATCGACCGGATCCCCTCTCGCGCGAGCTCCAGCCGCTCGCCCGGCGAAAGGCCGAGCGGATCATCGGGAAAGCCGGGCAGGGCGTACTGCAGGTCGGCCAGCCACGGGATCAGCAGGAGGATCAGCGAGTTCCCGGCCAGGACGAACGGGAGCGCGCAGGCCGCCACGATCCCGACCGGTCCCGGTCGGCCGGCTCCTCCCTTCCCGGCCCCTCGCTCTCGATCCGGTCCTTCCACCGGCCGATCGTAGAAGGCGCGGGTGCGGGCCGGTCCGTCGGACCGGTATTTTGCCTCCATGGCTACCTACCGCACCGTCGTCGATAGCCCCCAATCACCGGAGGAGGCTTTCGACTACCTGGCGAATTTCGAGAACGTGACCAAGTGGGACGAGAACACGGTCAGCTCCGACTGCCTGGGTGATGAGCCGTACCAGGCAGGAGCGCGCTACCGCGTGGTCACCACCTTCGGCTCCCGGACCATGACCCTGACCTACGAGACGGTCGGGTTCGAGCGTCCGAGCCGGGTCGTCTTCCGCAGCGCAACCGGGATCGCGACGATCGAGGACACGATCACGATCACTCCCGACGGGGAAGGTTCGCGAGTGGAGTACGTGGCCGAGATCGGACTCAAGGGCGTGGCCCGACTGCTCGACCCGTTCTTCTCCCTGATCTTCAGGCAGGTGGGCGACCGGGCCGCGAAGGGCCTGAGGGCGGCTCTCGGAGCCGGATGAACGGAGGCTCGCCGGGCCGGGTCGCCGTGGTCGGCGCCGGGCTCTCGGGGTTGAGGTGCGCCGGGCTGCTGGCCGAGCGGGGCTTCGAGGTCTCGGTCTTCGAGGCTTCCGACCGGGTCGGGGGGCGGGTCCGGACCGACGAGGTAGACGGCTTCCGGCTCGACCGGGGCTTCCAGGTGCTCTTGACCTCGTATCCCGAGGCCCGGAAGGCCTTCGACTTCGAGGCGCTCGATCTCGGCCGATTCGAACCCGGGGCACTGATCCGCCACGACGAGCGCTTCGTCCCGCTGGTCGATCCTCTCCGCCGTCCTGGTGGCGCCCTCCCCTCCCTCGCCTCGCCGGTCGGGACCCTGAGGGACCGGGTAAGGCTGGCCCGGATGCGGTTCGCGCTTTCCGGTCGTGACCCGGAGCAGATCGCGGCCGAGCCCCAGGTTCCTGCCGGGCGCTACCTCGAGGACCTCGGCTTCTCCGCCGACATGGTCGAGTCGTTCTTCCGCCCCTTTTTCGGCGGGGTCCTGATCGATCCCGACCTGGCCACGTCGAGTGCGCTGCTGAAGCTCTACTTCGGCTACTTCTCGACCGGTGACGCCTCCCTCCCGGCCGGCGGGATGGGACGGCTGGCCGAGCAGCTGGCCGACCGTCTCCCCCCCGGTGCCGTGGTTCTTGGCGCTGCGATCGAGGAGGTGACCGGCGAATCGGTCCGGCTGGCCGACGGAACCGTCCACCGGGCCGATGCCGTAGTGGTCGCAACCGACGAGCGCTCGGCCGCCCGACTGCTCCGGAGGCCCGACCCGGGCCCCGGGTCGGTCACTGCCTGCCTCTACTTCGATGCGCCGGAAGGAGATGCGTCCAGCCGGACCCTCTTCCTCGCCGGCCGTGACCCCGGTCCGGTGAACGAGGTCGCGATCCCGAGCTCGGTCGCGTCAGGCTACGCACCGGCCGGTCGCTCGCTCGTCTCGGTCAGTGCGGTCGGGGAGCAGGCGCTCCGCGACGACCTCGCCGGGGCCGTCAGGTCCCAGCTCGGCAACTGGTTCGGTCACGGCCGGGTCGCCGGGTGGCATCACCTGGATACGGTCATCGTGACCGATGCGCTTCCGCCCTTCCCGCCGGGGCGCTTCGCTCCCGGCCGCATCCCCTCCCGACAGGGAGCCGGTGCCTTCGCCTGCGGCGACTACATGGAGTCGCCCTCGATCCAGGGCGCCCTGGTCTCGGGGCGACGGGCGGCCGAGGCGGTGGCCAGCTCGGTGGGGGCGCCCGCGTAGCATTCCTTCCGATGAACCCCGTTGGCGGACTGCTCGACCTCTTCTCCCCGCTCGTCCCCGGCCGGGACGGCACCGCGAGGACGGCTGCCGAAGAGGTGGACGGGTACTTCCCGGCCGACAGCATGATCCGGCGGCTCCACCGGGAGCGGATCGTCGCGATCTCCGGGGTGCGTGCGCTGCTGATGCAGGCCCTCGACCCGCTGGCCGTGATCGGTTTCGACCGCCACTCCGTTCTGTTCGACGACCCCGAGGCCCGACTCGTCTCGACCGACCGGATGATGAGCCGGATCTATTTCGGAAGCCGGGAGACGGCGCTCGCGACCGGACGGGCAATCGAGGCGATGCACGGCCGGGTCCGGGGCGAGGTCGAGGAGGACTACGGTCCGATCCCCGCCGGTACCCCTTATGCGGCAGGGGACCCGAAACTGATGCTCTGGACCCTCGCGACCCTCGCCGACTCGGCGATGCTCTACGCCTCCCGCTTCATCTCTCCCCTCTCGGACGACGAGCGGGAGCAGTACTGGTCCGACTACCGCCAGGTCGGGATGCTGCTCGGCATGCCGGCCGAGTCCCTCCCCCCCACTGAACCGGAGCTCCAGGAGTACCTCGACCGACGGCTCTCCGACGACTCGCTCTACATCTCTGAAGACGTCCGGGAGCGCGCCGTGGCAATCATCTTCGATCCCCCCTTCAGCGGCTGGACGAGACTTGCCCTGACTCCGCTGACCGAGGCGGTCAAGCTCAGCTCGGTCGGCCTGCTTCCACCCCGCGCGCGCCAGCTCTACGACTTCAGCTGGGACCCCGTCCGCCAGGCGGCCCTCGAATCGCTCCTGATCCAGGTCCGGCTTGCCGGTCCGGCCTGGCCCGACTGGTTCCGGCTCCACCCTGCCGCCCGGGCGCCGGCCGGCACCGTCTTCGAGGGCCAGGGCCGCGCCAGGACCACCGACGCCGTCCCGTCCCCCTAGTATTCGGCCCGTGAACGAGACTCCCGAAAGCACCGAAGGCGAAACGCAAAAGGCCGATTCCCCCAAGGGGTCATCGGCCAGCTCCGACCCGAGGGTTCGGTTCCTCGTCGGGGCGGTGGTCGTCCTCGCGATCGTGATCGGCGGCGGCTTCGCCCTCGGACTGTTCGGCGTGGACAACTCCGACCTCTCGGCCAAGCCGATCATCCAGGCCGGTAGCGGCGACCCGCCGACCGAGGTGGTCATCGAAGACATCGTCGAGGGCACCGGGCCCGCGGCCAGGACCGGTGACACGATCGACGTCCAGTACGTCGGCGCCCTGTTCGAGGATGGCTCGGAGTTCGACTCGTCCTGGTCGACCGGCCAGCCATTCACGGTCACCCTCGGCGAAGGCCAGGTGATCGAGGGCTGGGAAGAGGGCCTCGTCGGGATCCGAAAGGGCGGACGGCGAGAGATCGTCATCCCCTCCGGCCTGGCTTACGGGCCGGCCGGACAGCCGCCTTCGATCCCTCCCGACGCGGCGCTGATCTTCATCGTCGATGCCGAGAAGGTCACGCCCAAGGGCACCGGGGGCAACCCGGGCCAGTGACCGGCCCGGGTCAGCCCGCCAGGGTGCCCGACAGGCCCGGAACGACCGGCTCGAAGTCGGCCCCTGAATCGGTGACCGACGCACGGTCCCTCGGACTGGAGGCGCGGGTCCCGTGAGGGTGATCGAAGAGCTGCTCGCCAACAACCGGAACCTCGCCACCGAAGTCGAGGCCTCCCACCTCGACGTAAAGCCGAGCCTCCGCCTCGCCGTGGTCACCTGTATGGACTCGCGACTCGACGTCTTCCAGGCCCTCGGCCTGCGTGACGGGGAAGCCCACGTCCTGAGGAATGCCGGCGGGGTGATCACCGACGACGTGATCCGCTCCCTCTCGATCTCCCAGCGCCGCCTCGGGACCGAGCGGGTGATGCTGATCCACCACACCGACTGCGGCATGCTTCAGGTCTCGGACGACTCCTTCCGGGCCGAGCTCCAGGAGGCGACCGGGGTGGCACCTTCCTTCGCGATCGAGTCCTTCAACGATCTCGACGCCGACGTCCGTCAGTCGGTGCTCAGGGTCCGTCGCTCGCCCTTCCTGCTCCACACCGACCGGGTCAGGGGCTTCATCTACGACGTCGACAGCCACCTGCTCCGCGAGGTCGAAGTACCCGAGGAGTGACCAGGCCGACCCGGCCCCGGGCGCTTCAGGCCCGCTCGAGGTGGCGAAGCGCCCGCCTGGCCGCGTGCCAGCCACACATCCCGTGCACCCCTCCGCCGGGCGGGGTCGCCTGAGAGCAGATGAAGACACCCGGGATGCCGGTTGCCCAGGGATCGAGTCCGACCCTGGGCCGGAAGACGAGCTGGCGGGCCGAATTCGCCCCGACCGCGATGTCGCCGTCGACGTAGTTCTCGTTGTAGACGGGGAAGTCGAGGGTCGAGCGGGTGAAGGACGCCCGGATCCGCTCCTGGAAACCGGGCGCGAACCGCTCGACCTGGCCCAGTATCGCCTCGCTTGCATCCCCCGGATAGGCGCTCGGCACATGACCGTAGATCCAGACCGGGTGGACGTCCCCGACCGAACGCGACGGATCGGCCAGGTACTGCTGGGCGACCAGGACGAACGGTCGCTCCGGCATCTCCCCCCTGTTGATCGCCCGCTCGGCCAGGGCGATCTCCTCGATCCGGCCCCCGACGTGGACCGTGCCGGCCCTGCGCGAGGCCTCGTCCCGCCACGGGATGCCCCCCTCGACCGCGAGATCGAGCTTGAACGAGCCCGGCCCGTACCGGTATCGGCGATAAGCCCGCTCGACCCGGCCCGGGAGCCTGGCCCCGGCCACTTCGAGCACGCCCTTCGGCGAGAGGTCGAGCAGCACCAGGTCCGGCTCACCGAGCTCCCGCAGGTCACCGACCCGGCGGCCGGTTTCGATCCGGGCGCCGTTCGCCGCGGCGACACCGAGCAGGGCATCGGCGATCGCCTGAGTTCCGCCCCGGGCAACGGGCAGGCCGAAGGCATGGCCGGCCGTGATCAGCGCCGTTCCGATGGCGGCACTCATCGGGGCCGACAGAGGCGAGAAGGAGTGAGCCGCCGCACCGGCGAACAGGGCCCGGCCCCGGTCGGTCCGGAACCGGCCGGCGAACGACTCGGCCGAGCGGAGCGACGGCAGCCCGAACCGGGCCAGGGCGAACGGCCGCCTCGGGAAGTGGACGATCGGGCCGAGGATCTCCTCCCGCAGGGTGCTGAAGGCCTCCGCGTTGGCCCGGAAGGAACCGAGCCAGGCGTCGCCGTCCTCCCCCAGCTCCCCGGCGGTCCGCTCGACCGAGCGGTACATCGCCCCGGAGGTTCCGTCCTCCAGCGGGTGGGCGACGTCTACTTCTGGCCAGAGCCACTCGACCCCGTGATCGGTCAGGCCGAGCTCCTCGAAGGCCGGTGAGGCGACGCCCATCGGATGGATCGCGGCGCAGTCGTCGTGGATCAGGCCCGGCAGCGTGAGCTCCGAGCTCCTCGCCCCGCCGCCCGGTCGCCCGGCCGCCTCGACCACGGTGACCGAAACCCCCTGCCTGGCAAGGAGGCAGGCAGCAGTCAGGCCGTTCGGACCGGAGCCGACGACCACCGCGGTGCTCATCCGGCAAACCTCGCCCTGCCGGAGACGATCGGCCGGGCCACCGGAGGCATGAATGGCCGGTCGGCCACGTGTTCGACCTCGACCTCGAACCCGGCCATCTCCATCTCCTCGATCGTCCTCCGGTTGCACTGGCAGCCGTCGGCCAGAGAGGCCCACGGTCCCCTCAGGCGGTCCTGGAGTCGCCCGAGCCTGGGGCGATCGGAGCGGACGTGCTCCATGAACAGCAGGGTCCCACCCGGAGCCAGCACCCTTGCGATCTCGGCAAGAGCCGCCGCGGGATCGGGAACCGTGCAGAGGCAGAGCGTCACCACCGCTGTATCGAACGAGTCGTCCGGAAAGGGAAGCGCCTCGGCCGTCGCCCGGACGACCTCGGCCTCGATCGCGGACTCCCTCGACCGGCCGGCCAGTGTCTCGGCCTTGTGGCGTTCAGGCTCGACCAGGACCAGGCCCTCGACCCCGGCCCCTGGGTAACGGGGCAGGTTCAGTCCGGTACCGGCACCGATCTCGATCACCCGGCCACGCGCCCCGGAGAGCAGAATCTCCCTGCTCCGGGCCAGCCCGGTTCGCTCACCCAGCCAGAGGACCGGGTCGTACAGGCGGGCCGAGAGCACCGAGCCCGGAACCCGGTCCGCAAGGGCCGCCGCCTCTTCCCGGGTCGGTGGGGTCAATCAGCCCGCCGTCTCGAGGTGGGTCCTCAGCTCGATCGGGTTCTTTATGCAGTAGGCACCGGGGCACCGCTCGTCCGAGAGCTCCTTGATCCTGGCCAGCTGCTCTGCGCTTGCGTCGGCATCGACCTCGAGGTACCAGTCGATCCCCTCGACCGGTGGCAAATCGCTCACCCCGAGGGCCCGACTCATGTTCATCTCGGTCCTGACCCGCGCGCTCAGCGAGCGGATCTCCACTCCCGCGAGCGCGGCCTCCTGGGCGTAGGTCATCGCGAAGCAGGCGATCCCGCCCCAGAAGCAGTAGGCCAGCGGTCCGGGAGCGGCCCCCGAGCCGCCCATCTGCGGCGGGTAGTCGGCCTCGAAGGTGACCGAGCGGCCGTCCGGAAGCGGGATCTCGGTCGTGAACTGGACCGCCCCCTCGGCCGTCTGCCACTCGCCGTCGAAGGCGACCGGCTGGACCGCCGCCCCGGGGTCCTGGGCTGCCTTCTCAGCCGTCTCCCGGACGGCTTCCAGGTTCACGTTGTGCATCTGGCCCCTCTCCTTTCGGTGGCGCGAGCGCCCACTCTCGATCTTCGAACGTTTCGATTCGTTCGTCGATTGTCTCAGGAAGACGGAGCGGGGAATCGCCACCCATCCACCCCGACTGCGAGGAGGTGGCGACGCTACGCCGAACGAGACGGTAGGCTACGGCCCGTAACTTACTTACGAATAGTAAGTATTAAGTCGACAACACCGCAAGACGGGCCACGGCCCGATACCGACAAGGAGAGAAACTGAATGGACATCGTCTTCCTGGTGGCCCGCATCCTGTTCGCGCTGATCTTCATCGCGAGTGGATTCGCCCACTTCAAAGAGCGAAAGGCAATGACTGAGTACGCCGCCGCGGTGGGAGCCCCCGCGCCCGGCCCGGGAGTCCTGATCAGCGGCCTGCTGATCCTGGCCGGCGGCCTGATGGTGCTGCTCGGCATCTGGGGTGACCTCGGAGCCCTGTTGCTCGTCGTCTTCCTGCTGCCGACCGCACTGATCATGCACGCCTTCTGGAAGCACGAGGACCCCCAGATGGCCCAGACCGAGCAGATCATGTTCATGAAGAACGTCTCGCTGGCCGGAGGCGCACTGGCCTTCTTCTGGCTGTTCGTCGAGTACGGCGACGAGCTCCCCCTGACCATCACCGGCCCGCTCTTCTAGCCGGACCCGGGTTCGACCGTCACGGCCGCTCGTCCTTCGGGGCGGGCGGCCGTTTCGCGTTCAGCCCGCGCCGGACGACCCGGCCCTAACGCTTCGGCGGGCGGGGGATGAAGGAGCTGGTCCTGCGGATGTACTCGGCATAGCCCGGCCTTCGTTCGGCAAGGTCCGACTCGAGCAGTTTGACGCCCGAGACCCTGACCAGGAGGAAGGTCATCAACGCCGGGCCGACCAGGCTCCACCAGGCTGCGCCGGAGCCGACTGCGATCAGCCAGATTCCCCACCAGAGCAGCGCATCGCCGAAGTAGTTCGGATGGCGGGTGTAACGCCAGAGGCCCCTGTCCATCACCTGGCCCTGGTTTCCGGGGTCTCGCTTGAAGGCGGCCAGCTGGGCGTCCCCCACCGCCTCGAATGCGAGGCCGGCGATGAACACCGCGACGCCGACCCAGGTAATCGGCCCGGGTGAGGCATCGCCGACCGAGCCGAGCGACTGGACCGGCAGCGAGACGATCAGGGCGAGGATCCCCTGCAGGACGAAGACTCCGAACAGCGACCAGAGCCAGAACGTGCCCGGCCGCTTGGCCCGCATCGCCTGGTAACGGCGGTCCTCGCCGTGGCCTAGGTTCCTGATCCCGATGTAGATCGCCAGCCGAAGGCCCCAGACGGTGACCGCCAGCGCCGCGACCAGACCGGCGGTACCCCCGACCCCCGCGGCCCAGGAGGCCCAGGCGATACCGACGAACACGAGACCCCAGGCGATGTCTGCGATCGAGGCATCCTTCATGGCCAGGCTAACCAGCCAGAAGAGGAGCATGATCGCCAGGGCCGTTCCGGCCGCAGCGAGGAAGACGGAGGGATCCATTGACGGACCCTACCCCGCTTCCCCTGCAAGTGATCCGACCCGGTTCAGAGGCTGTCCGCGCCATTTGTTAGGAAGTGCTAATA
>JAUMBO010000107.1:0-32281 GCA_032119635.1 Solirubrobacterales bacterium | reverse complement strand
CCTCGATCCGGGCCCTGCGACCACTCTGAACCCCTGCCAGGCGGGCGGCTGACCGTTCGGCGCTCACCCTGGCCAGGACCACCGCCCGACGGGCCGAGCGCAGGCCCTCGACCTCACCTGCGATCTCCTCCTTCGCCGACTCGATCTGCCTCAACGCCTCGACCCGCTGTCGCCTCAGGTCGGCGACCCGGGCCGCCAGGTCGCGTTCGGAATCGGCGATCGCACGGAGATATGGCCCGGCGGCGGCGAGCGCCCCGAAGTCCTCGGTCGAGAGCAGGACGGCAATCGGATCCGTGGTCCCGGACTCGTAGATCGCGACGAGACGCCCGGCCAGCCTCTCCCGGGCGATGGCCAGCTTCCGGGCCGCCTCCCGGGCCAGCCTCGATGCGCCGGCGAGGCGGTGCTCGATCTCGGCCAGACGGCGTTCACCGTCGGCGAGTCGGCCCTCCAGCAGGGCCTCCGACTCACGTGCCGAGGCGGCACGCTCGCTAAGCCGATCGAAACGGGCCCTCGTGCCGGTCAGCTGCCCGGCGAGCCTCTCCACCCGGGCCTCGGCCTGCTCGAGATCTTTCTGCGGGGCAGCCCCGGCGAGAGCGGGGCCGATCAGGATCAGGCAGAGCGGGACCACCGTGGCAACGGCTGCCACTGCGGCACGGACCCGGGAGGAAGGGCGCTCGGCTTTAGCTGGTGGGGAAGACAACTCGACCCGACCGTAGAGGAGGGCGGCGAGCCGCCCGGCGTCCCGACTGGCGCCCGCAACGACGGTTGCGGAGGCGGCGGATTCCGCTGGTCAGTCCGTTTCGTCGGAGTCCGAGCCGCCGCCGAGCAGCAGGCCGACCCCGAGCAGGCCGACCAGCGTTCCGGCGAGAGCAACTGCGATCACCGTGACCGCAGACGGCGTCGAAACCCGGTCGATCGCTCGACGCCTGACGAACCAGACGGCCAGCCGGCCGATCATCTCGTAGAACGCGCTCATTTCGCCTCCCTGTTCCTGATTCGGTGGGCCATCCTGGTCTGAAGCGAGAAGAGCTCGATGAACCCGGGGCTCGAGCGCTGCGAGAACTCGCCGCCCGACTCGCCGAACGAGGCCAGGTTCTGGTCGTAGAGGGCGTAGGGCGAGGTGCGGGCAATCGGAACCGCAGAGCCCTTGTAGAGGCGCATCGTCACCTCGCCGGTGACGAACTCGTTGGCCGAGTCCATGAAGGAGTCGAGGTCGTGCCTGAGCGGCTCGTTCCAGAGCCCGGCGTAGACGAGGTAGGCCCAGTGACGATCGAGCGAGTGCTTGAAGTTGTTCTGGTGGATGGTCGAGACGAGCTTCTCGAGTTCAGCGTGGGCGGTCAGGACGATCTCCGCCGCCGGCACCTCGTAGATGTCCCGGACCTTCAGGCCGACGACCCGGTCCTCGATGTGGTCGACGATCCCGACCCCGTGCCTGCACCCGAGCTCGGTCAGCCGCTCGATCAGCGGCACCAGCTCGACCGGACTCCCGTCGAGCGAGACCGGGCACCCGGCCTCGAATCCGATCGTCACCGTCTCGGTCGAGTCCTGGGCCTCCTCCGGCGGGGTCACCAGCTGGAACACGTCCCGGGGTGGCGGCTCGGTGAGATCCTCGATCAGGCCCCCCTCGGACGACCTCCCCCAGAGGTTGTCGTCGATCGAGTACGGCGGCGCTTCACCACCGCCCTTTACCGGGATCCCGTGCCGCTTGCAGTACTCGAGCTCCTCGTCCCTGCCGATCTGCCACGCCCGGACCGGCGCGATCATCTTCAGGTTCGGATCGAGCGTCGCCACGGTCGCCTCGAGGCGGACCTGGTCGTTGCCCTTTCCGGTGCAGCCGTGGGCAAGCACATTGCAGCCCGTCGCGGCCGCCGTCTCGACCCCGAGCTTGGCGATCAGGGGCCGTCCGAGCGAGGTGAAGAGCGGGTATCCGCCGCCGTAGAGGGCGTTGGCCCTAATGGCCGGCAGCACGTAGTCCCGGGCGAACTCCTCCCGGGCATCGACCACCACCGTCTCGACCGCCCCGAGGTCGCGGGCCTTGGCGGTGACTTCCTCGTAGTCCTCTCCGGGCTGGCCCAGGTCGATGGTCAGTGTCACTACCTCGGCCCCGTACTCGGCCTGGATCCAGTGGAGCATCACGCTCGTGTCGAGCCCTCCCGAATAGAGCAGCAACACCTTTCGGACCTCTTCCGGCTGGGCCTCGTAGCTGGCCACCGGGTCGGCCGACGGCCCGATCGCCAGCGCTTCGTCGACCTGATCCGGTCCAGCGCCGCTCACGGGCCGATGCCCCCGCTTCCGGTGCCTCCCGAGGTCCCGCCGGGGCTGACCCCTCCGGACGAGCCCGAACCGCCGCCGTCGGGCGTACTCCCGCCGTTGTCGGGCTCGGGTTCCGGCTCGGGTTCCGGCTCGGGGGTCACTCCTCCCGAGTCGTCGTTCGGGTCGGCTGGGCGGGTCGGAATCGCCGGTGTCTCGGAGCCGGTCTGGTTCGAGCCGTTGTCGGAGCCGGCCAGGATGACGATCGCCGCCACGAGGCCGATGATCACCGCGATCAGGCCGACCACGAGATACCTCATGTGTCGCCGCCCGTCGTCGTCGTACTGATCCCGTCGGTCACCCCGTGCCATCACTCTCGTCCTTTCGTCGTCCAAGACAGTCCTCCCGTCGCCTGCGGGATGGTATCCGCTGCCCCAGCATGGCTCCCGTTCACCGGGCGGCCGCCACGGCCCCTTCGATCAATTCGAGGGCCCGGTCGATCTGCCCGTCGGTGACCACCAACGGAGGCAGGAGCCTGATCGTGTCAGCCCTCGGAGCATTGACGATCAGGCCCCGACCGAGCAGGTCGTCGCGAAGGGAGGCCGCGTCGAGTTCGTCGGCCAGCACCGCGCCGAGCATCAGGCCCCTGCCGCGGACGGATTCGATTCCGTCCACGGCGACGAGGCCTCCGGTCAGGCGCTCGCCCGCCTCCCTCACCCTCCTCAGGACCTCGGGCCGGTCGACCGTCTCGAGGACCTTCATGGCGACCGCCGAGACGACCGGGCCGGCGGCGAAGGTCGAGCCGTGGTCGCCGGTCTCGAGCACCTGACCGGTCCGGGCCGAGGTGACGCAGGCGCCGACCGCCATGCCGCCACCGAGCGCCTTGGCCGAGGTCATCACGTCCGGTTCGATTCCGAGCTGCTCGTAGCTCCACAGCGATCCGGTCCGCCCGACCCCGGTCTGGACCTCGTCGAGGACCAGCAGCGCACCGCTGTCGGCGGTCAGCTGCCTGGCCAGGTGAAGCGTCTCGCTGGAGAAGGGGCGTACCCCGGCCTCCCCCTGGATCGTCTCCATCAACACCCCGGCCGTGTTCGGTCCGAAGGCCTCCTCGAGCGCTGCGGGGGAATCGAACGGGACCGTGACGAACCCCCCGAGCATGGGCCCCAGGTCGTTCTGGCCGGTCAGGGCCGGGGTCGCCGCCATCGCCCCGTAGGTCCGGCCGTGCCAGCCACCCTCGAAGGTGATGATCTCGGGGTTCCCGATCCCCCGGCCCGCCGCGTGCTTGCGGAGGACCTTGATCGCGCACTCGTTCGCCTCGGAGCCGGAGTTGGCGAAGAAGACCGGCCCCCCGATCGAGCTCTCCGAGAGCTTTTCGGCGAGGTCGACCATCGGCTCGGTGTAGAACAGGTTCGAGACGTGGTCGAGCCGGGCCATCTGGGCGGAGGCGACCTCGACCAGCGAAGGGTCGCCGTGCCCGAGCGAGGTGACCCCGATCCCGCAGAGGAAGTCGAGGTACTCACGGCCCTCCCGGTCGAACAGGACCGCCCCCTCGCCACCGACGAAGAGGACGTCGGAACGGGGGTATGTCTGCATCAGGTAACGCGCCTCGCGCTGCCTGATCGACTCCCCGGCGGTCACGGGGTGACCTTGGTCCCAATCCCGGAGTCGGTGAACAGCTCGAGCAGCAGGGTGTGCGGCTTGCGGCCGTCGATGATGTGGACGCTGGGGACTCCGCCTCTCAGGGCCTCCACCGCGGCGCCGAGCTTGGGTCGCATGCCGCCCTCGATGCCGGGCAGGGCGCTCTCCAGTGTGGCCGCGTCGGTCTGGGAGACCAGGCTCGCCTCGTCCGCCGGATCTTCCAGCCAGCCCGGGACGTCGGTCAGGAAGATCGCCTTGAAGGCGCCCAGGGCAGCCGCAACCTTGCCGGCCACCTCGTCGGCATTGACGTTGTAGGAGTTGCCCTCGTCATCCGATGCGACCGAGGCAATCACGGGGATGTAGTCCTCGGCGATGTGGTTGATCACGTCGACGTCGACCCGCTCGATCTCGCCGACGAACCCGACGTCGGCGGCATTGGGCACCGGCGCGACCTCGAACAGGGTGCCGTCCTCGCCCGAGAGCCCCACCGCCGGCTGGCCGGCCATGTTCAGACGGCTGACCAGCTCCGAGTTCAGCTTGCCGAGCAGGACCATCTTCGCCACCTCGACCGTTTCGGCGTCGGAGACCCGGAGGCCCTCCCGGAATTTCACCTCCATCCCGAGTCTCTCCATGTACTCCGAGATCTCCGGTCCGCCCCCATGGACGACCACGGGGTTCATCCCGACGTACTTGAGCAGGACGACATCCTCGGCGAAGGCCTGCCGGAGCGACTCCTCCCTCATCGCGGCGCCGCCGTACTTGATCACCACTGTCTGGCCGTGGAACTCCCGGATGTACGGCAGCGCCTCTAGCAGCACGGTGACGTTCGCCGGTGCGGGCTCGACCGGATCGTCGTTCTTCTTGCTCACCTTTCTCCCATCTCCTCAGGTCGTGTACTCGGCGTTGATCTCGATGTAGCGGTGGGTCAGGTCGGAGAAGTAGGCGTGGCCGCTGCCCTCGCCCCTGCCGAGGTCGAGGCCGATCTCGACCTCGGCCCCCGGTCCGGCCAGCTCGTCGGCCCGGACGGCCTCCCGGCCGAGGTCACCCAGGTCGACACCGGCGAGCGCCGCTCCGGCGGCCTGCAGGATCCGGCCCCAGTTCGGGTCACGGCCGAAGAGCGCCGTCTTGACCAGCGGCGAATTCGAGATCGCCCGGGCGACCCGGTCGGCCTCGGCCGCGTCGGCCCCACCCTCGACGTCGACCCGACAGACCCTGGTCGCGCCCTCGCCGTCGGCGACGATCGCCAGGGCCAGCTCGAGTGCCACCGCATCTACGAGGCCATCGGGGAGCGGCCGTCTCGAGCGACCGCTGGCCTGGAAGAGAACGGTGTCGTTCGTGCTCATCTGGCCGTCGACCGAGATCCGGTTGAACGAACGCCCCGTCGCATCGGCGAGGATTCGGTCCGGAGCGTCGACCACGGCATCGGTCTGGATGAAACAGAGCATGGTCGCCATCCCAGGTTCAATCATGCCGGCACCCTTGGCCTGAGCCGAGACCGTCACCCCGTCGACCCTGACGGCGACCGTCTTGGCACCGCGGTCGGTAGTCAGGATCGCCTCCGCAAACTCGCCTGCGCCGTCGCCATCGAGCTGCCCGGCCAGCCGGTTTGCGGCCTTGGCCACGGGCTCCGGCTCGAGCTGGACGCCGATCACGCCGGTCTGGGCGATCGCGACCGAGGCCGGGTCGACGCCGAGCCCGGTAGCTGCTCCCTCCCTGATCAGCCGGGCCGCGGTGAGTCCCTGGTCTCCGGTCGCGCAGTTGGCATTGCCCGAGGTCACGACGACAGCCCTTATCCGGTCCCGATCGACCTCCTCCCGGCATACCCGTACGGGAGCGGCCGCAACGGCATTGGTGGTCAGGACGATCGAGCTGGCCGGAGCCTCCCCGAGGCAGGCGACGATTCCCAGGTCGGGGGCTCCCCCGGCCTTGATCCCGGCCGATTCCCCTCCAGCGACGAAGCCGTCGGCCAGGGCGTGGCCGTCGAGCCGCTCGGTTCCCTCGGGGAAGGCCGACCACCTCGACCTGGTCGTCGAGTCCGTCCCGCTCACCGGAGACCGGCCTCCTCGGGAAGCCCTAGCATCAGGTTGAGGTTCTGGATCGCCTGGCCGGCGGCACCCTTCCAGAGGTTGTCGATCGCCGAGAAGACCAGCACCCGCTCATCACCGGCGAGTACCTGGATCCGGCACCGGTTGGTCTCCCTGACATCCCTGACTCCCGGTGGTTCATCGGCGAGCTCGACGAACGGTTCGTCGGCATAGGCCGCCCGGTACAGCTCGTCGAGTCGTTCCTGCGAAACGGCTTCGGTCGTCTTGACGTAAGCCGAGATGAGTTCGCCCTGATCGATCGGCAGGAGGTGCGGAACGAAGGTCACCGAGGGCTCATGCCCGTCGGGAACGAGCTGGGCCAGCCTCTCGATTATCTCCGGCCTGTGGCGGTGGCCGACCGGCGAGTAGGGCCGGACGTTCTCGGTCACGTTGACGAACGAGAGCGCCTCTCCCCCGTCCCGTCCGGCGCCGGACGTTCCCGACTTGGCATCAATCACGATGTCCTCCACCAGCCCGGCCCGGGCCAGAGGGGCCAGGCCGAGCAGGGCGGCGGTCGGGTAGCAGCCGGGATTTGCGACGAGCTCTGCACCGGCGACGGCCCTGCGGTCGAGTTCCGGCAGGCCGTACACCGCACCGTCGAGCAGCTCGGGTGCACCGTGCGCGCCGTAGTTCTTCTCGTAATCGGGCAGCTCGAGGAACCTGAAGTCGGCCGAGAGGTCGACGACCACCAGTCCGAGTCCTCTCATCTCGGCGACCACCGGGGCCGAGGCGCCGTGAGGGTAGGCGACGATCCCGGCATCGGCCGTCTCGATCGTCTGGTTGTCGAGTTCCTCGATCTCGAGCGGCACCGGGTGGCGGGGGAATACCTCGTCCAGCCGTTCGCCGGTGTGAGAGCGGCCAGTTACCGCGACCAGCTCGAGCACGGGGTGCTCATGAACCAGCCTCGCCGCAAGGGCGCCGGCGTAGCCGGTTGCCCCGGCGACCAGGATTCTCGGCCGCTGACCTTCCTGGGCCAGCGCTTCGATCTGCTCAGCCACGAAGGACCCCTCCGATTCCCTCGACCGCCGCCACTACGGCCTTCCAGTGAGGGTCGACCTCCTCGTCGGAGAGGGTCCTGCCCGGGGCCCTGAAGCGAAGCCCGAAGGCGAGCGAACAGAGGCCGTCGCCGACCTGGTCGCCGGTGTAGCGGTCGAACAGCCGGACATCCTCGAGCAGCCCGCCACCGGCTTCCCTGGCCGCCTTCTCGATCTCGGCCGCCGGCAGGTCCTCCGGAACCACGATCGCCAGGTCCCGCTCGACGGGCGGGAAGGCCGGTACGTCCCGGAACTCCTCCCTGCCGGCAGGTGATGCCTCGATCAGGAGTCCGAACTCGATCTCGAAGGCGACGACCTGGCCCAGTCCGAACGCAGCCGTTACCGAGGGATGGAGTTCACCGATCCATCCGATCGGAACTCCGCGGACCTCGACCGCTCCGGCCTTGCCGGGATGGAGGAAGGGCTCCGTACCCGGTACGGCGGCGAGCTCGACCCCGACCGATCCGGCGACCTGTTCGAGCACCGCCTTGAGCGAGTGGAAGTCTGCCGGGGTGCCGTCCGAGCGCCAGTCTGCCGGGACGAGCTCACCGGTCGCCACGGCACCCAGCATCAGCGGCTCCCGGGCCGGAGGCGGCCTCTCGCCGGGGAACTCGTCGCCCTCGGACCCGGTGTCACGGTCGACCGGCAGGTAGACCCTGCCCGATTCGAAGAGCCGGACCGACTGGGCTCCGTGGGCCAGGTTCCTGGCGACCGCGTCGAGTAGCGAGGCGAGCACGGTGGTCCGCATGACCGACTGCTCCTCCGAGAGCGGATTGGAGAGCCGGACCGGACGGGACCGCGGGTCATCCGCATCGGTGATCCCTAGCGAGGCAGCCGAGCTTGCCGAAGAAAAACTCCACGAGACAGCCTCGTCGAACCCCGAGCCGAGGAGCGCGTCCTCGGCCCTCCGCCGTAGGACCTGGCCCCGTGAGAGCCCGCCCCCGGTGGTAGCCGGCAGGGTCGCCGGAAGCTTCGCGTCGAGGTCCGAGATCCGGGCGATCTCCTCGACCAGGTCGATCTCCCTGGTCACGTCGAAGGCTCGCTCCGGGGGAACGGTGACCAGGAAACCCCTGCCGTTCTCCGTGACTCCGAACCCGAGCCGCTCGAGGCCGGCCCGCTGCTCGGCTGCCGGGACTTCCATCCCGAGCACTCGTTCGACCGATCCCTCGCCCAGGCCGATCGGCAGGGCCTCCGGTACTCCTTCGCCTTCGTCGACCATCCCGTCGACTGCGACGGCCCCACAGACTTCGACCATCAGGGCCGAGGCGACCGCCTGGGCCCGGGAGACGAGCTCCGGGTGGAGCCCCTTCTCGAACCGGCTCGATGCCTCGGAACGGAGCCCGAGTTCCCTCGAGGCCCTGAGGATGCCCGGGCCGTCCCAGGTCGCTACCTCGAGCAGGACCGAGGTCGTCGCATCCGAGACCTCGGAGTCGGCACCGCCCATGATCCCGGCGATCGCGGCCGGTCCGTTCCGGTCGCAGACCAGTGCCGTGCCGGACTTCGGTTTCCGTTCCGTGCCGTCGAGAGTGGTGACGGTCTCGCCCTCGACCGATGCCCTGACGATCAGCTCACCACCCGGAACGCGGTCGAGGTCGAAAGCATGGAGCGGCTGCCCGGTCAGGAGCATCACGTAGTTGGTCACGTCGACCACGTTGTTCACCGGCCGCTGGCCGGCGGAGGTCAGGGCCTGCCTCAGCCAGACGGGCGAGGGGCCGACCTCGACTCCGGTGAAGACCCGAAGGGTGAACCGTGGACAGATCCCGTGGTCCTCGATCCGAACGGAAGCCAGTGACGCGACCTCCCCCGGGCCCGGATCGTGCCAGCCAGCCCAGGGCGGATCGACCAGCTCGGCACCGGTGATCGCGTGGACCTCCCGCGCCACCCCGAAGACCGAGAGGCAGTCGGAGCGGTTCGGGGTGACCTCGAGTTCGAGCACCCGCTCGTCCAGTGGCACCACCGCAGCGGCCGGCGTGCCCGGTTCCGGGCCGTCCTCGAGCACGAGGATGCCGTCCGACTCCGTACCGAGTCCGAGCTCGTCCTCGGAGCAGATCATTCCGGCCGAGGCAACGCCCCTCAGCTTCGCTTCCCCTATCTCGGTGCCGTCCGGCATGACGGCGCCCGGCAGGGCGAGGATCACGGTCTGGCCGGCGGCCACGTTGGGTGCCCCGCAGACCACGGTGCGGGTCCCATCGCCGTCATCGACCTGACAGACCCTGAGCCGGTCCGCGTCCGGGTGCTGTTCGACCTCGACCGTTTTCGCGACCACGAATCCGGGCTGCCCTCCTGCCCTGCCACCCGAGACCCGTTCGACCTCGGTCCCGGTCATCGCCAGCCGCTCCGCAAGCTCGTCGGGTCCGATGCCGGGGTCGCAGTACCGGGTCAGCCATGAGAAGGGGACCTTCACGAGAACTGCCCCAGCATCCGGAGGTCGTTCTCGAACAGGAACCTCAGGTCGCCCATCCCGTGCCGGAGCATCGCGATCCGCTCGACCCCGAACCCGAACGCGAACCCGGTCACGACCTCCGGGTCGTAGCCGGCTTCGGCAACGAAGCCGAACACGTTCGGATCGACCATCCCGGCACCACCGAGCTCGATCCAGCCCACTCCCTTGCAGATTCCGCAACGGCCCCCGTCGGAGAGAGTGCCCTCCCCCGAGCACCGGAAGCAGGAGACGTCGAACTCGACCGAAGGCTCGGTGAAGGGGAAGAAGTGGGGCCGCATCCTGATCTCCCGGTCGGGTCCGAAGAGCTCCCGGAGCAGGGCCAGCAGGGTTCCCTTCAAGTCGGCGAGGGTCAGGCCCTCACCGACCCCGAGGCCCTCGACCTGATGGAACATCGGACTGTGGGTCGCGTCCGAGTCCCTGCGGTAGGTCTTGCCGGGCACGATCACGAACAGCGGCGGCGGCGAGTCCTCCATCGCCCGGACCTGCATCGGTGAAGTGTGGGTCCTGAGCAGCACGTCGGTCGGCCCTGTCCCGCAGGACGGATCGAGGTCTTCCGACGGGGTGACGTAGAAGGTGTCCTGCAGCATCCGGGCGGGGTGGTCCTCGGGGTGGTTGAGGGCGGTGAAGTTGTAGTAATCGTGCTCGACCTCCGGACCCTCGAGGACGCTGTATCCGAGGCCGGCGAGCACGTCCTCGATCGCCCTTTTCGTCCTGGTGACCGGGTGGAGGTGCCCGGCAGGACGGGGCGGGCTTCCAGGGAGGGTCACGTCGATCCGTTCCGACGCGAGCGACTCGGCCACCTGTTCGCGTTCGAGGTCCCGCAACCGGCCCGAGACCATCTCCTCGATCGAGTTCCTCGCGACGTTCGCGGCAGAGCCGACCTTGCCCCGCTCCGAGGGTTCCAGGTCGGAGATGCTCCGCAGGATCCCGGTCAGCTCAGCCTTGCGCCCGAGGAACCGGACCCTTGCCTCCTCGAGTTCGGCTGGGGTGGTGGCGCCGTCAACGGCCGTCCTCGCCTCGGCCTCGATCTCACCGATTCGCTCGACGCTCACTCGGGTACTCCCCTCGTCGGCTCGCTTCTGGCCGGGAGCGAGCTCAGCCGATCACAGGCGATCGCCGCGGCAGCCGCCACGTTGAGCGACCCGGTCCCGCCGCCCCGCATCGGAATCGTCCACATTTCGTCACATTGATTCAAGACCTTCTCCGTCAGCCCTTCCCGCTCCGATCCGAGGCAGAGTGTGACCGGTCCGGGCGTCGGAACAAGGTCGGAGCCACCTTCGGCAACCAGAGCGAGCCGCGGGGCGGGAGTCGTCTCGACCGGCCCACGGGCGACCGGCTGGGTGAACACCGCTCCCATGCTCGCCCGGACCGAGGCCGGCGAGAAGGGGTCGGCGCCCTCCGGCCCGATCACCACGGTCGCCTCGAGCAGGGCATCCACGGTCCGGATGATCGTTCCGGTGTTGCCCGGGTCGGAAAGACCGTCGAGGAAGAGGCAGGTCCCCTCCCCGGCATCGGACCACTCGAGCGGCCACACGGCAATCGCCCGGGTCCCGGACTCGAGTCCCGAGACCGAGTCGAGCAGTCCCGGTTCGACCTGGTCCCCGGAGAGGCCCGACCCGGCCCTCACCAGGGCGAACTCGGGCGCCCTGCCGGCCGCCAGTCCGGCGGCGAGCAGGTCCTCACCCTCGGTCAGGAAGAGGCCGAGCTTCTCCCTAGACCTCCGTCTCCGGAGTTTGGCCACGGTCTTCAGCTTCTCGTTGTCTGGGCTTGTGATCATCGTCTCGTCGCTTCGATTTCTGCCTGTCCGTCCCGGGGAACAAAAAAGGGCGGCCCGCATCTGCGGTACCGCCCGGGCTGCCTGGGTGCCGGCCTGCTTCAGCCGGAGGCACCCTCCCGGGCTAGCTCGACGAATCGCCGGAACCCTTCCGGATCGTTGACCGCGATGTCGGCGAGCATCTTCCGGTTCACCTCGACGCCGGCGGCAGCGAGGCCGTTGATCAGCTCGGAGTACTTCATGCCCTCGGCCCTGGCAGCGGCATTGATCCTGGTGATCCAGAGGCGCCTGAAGTCCCTCTTCCTGACCCTGCGGTCGCGGTAGGCGTAGGCACCGGAGCGCATCAGCTGCTCCTTCGCCAGTTTGTACGAGCTGTTCCTCCGCCCGTGGTAGCCCTTGGCCTGCGCCAGTGCCTTGCGGCGCTTCTTGCGGGCGTTCACCGAACGCTTGACGCGCGGCATCGGTCAGCCCCCCAGCATCTTCCGAACCCGCTTCTGGTCGGGTTTCTTGATCTCCACCGGGCGGGCCATCCGGCGCTTGCGCTTGGGCGACTTCTTCTCGAGGATGTGGCTCGAGAAGGCGCGCCGGCCGCGGAGCTTGCCTTTCGCCGTCTTGCGGAACCGCTTCTTGGCTCCGGAATGGGTCTTCATCTTGGGCATCACTCTTCATTCAACCAGAATCGGGATTGCGGCCCCGGTCGGGGTCCCCCGGGCAACCGAGCCTCCGGCCGCTGGGGATACGCTGCCTGACCGATGGCGCCTTCCACGGTCCTGCACGTCCTGGGAACCAGGCCTAACTTCGTCAAGATGGCCCCGGTGGTCGAGGCGATTGCCGGGCGACTGCCGGCCACCCGGCAGGTCCTGGTCCACACCGGCCAGCACTACGACCGAATGATGTCCGAGGTCTTCTTCGAGGAGCTCGGAATGCCGCATCCCGACCACACCCTCGAGGTGGGATCCGGAACCCATGCCGAGCAGACGGCGCGGGTGATGGAGCGGATCGAGCCCGTCCTCGGGTCCGAGCGACCGGACCTCGTCCTGGTCCCCGGTGACGTCAACTCGAGCCTCGCCGCGGCACTGACCGCGGCCAAGATGGGGATCCCGGTCGGGCACGTCGAGTCGGGACTCCGAAGCGGCGACCGGACCATGCCCGAGGAGTTGAACCGGATCCTGGTCGACCACCTGGCCGAACTGCTCTTCACCCACTCGGAAGAGGCCGACCGGAACCTCGCGGCCGAAGGTATCGATCCATCCTCGGTCCACCTGGTCGGCAACACGATGATCGACACCCTGGTTCGACTCGAGGGCAGGTTCCGGGCGATGGCCAAAGCCACCGAGCTGGGACTCGAGCCGGGCGGCTACCTGCTGGTCACCCTCCACCGGCCGGCCCTGGTCGACGGGCCGCTGCTCCGCGAGACGCTGGCGGCGCTCGGTCAGGTTTCGGCCGGCATGCCGGTCGTCTTCCCGGTCCACCCGCGGACCCGGGCGATGATCGGCGAAGCCGACGAGCTGCCCGAGGGGGTGCTCTTGACCGAGCCGGTCGGGTACCTCGACTTCCTCTCCCTCGTCGCCGACGCGAAGGCCGTCCTGACCGACTCCGGCGGGATCCAGGAGGAGACGACCTACCTCGGGATCCCCTGTTTCACGCTTCGCGACAACACCGAACGACCGGTGACGATCGAGATGGGCACCAACCGCCTGCTGGGCCTCGACCCGGCGAGGATCGAGGAGATCCCGGAACTGCTCCGGTCCGCCCCTGCGGTCGGCGATGGCCCTCCTCCGCTCTGGGACGGCGCGGCGGGCGAGCGGATCGCGGAACTCGTGGCCGACTTCTAGCCTGCTGCGGCTTCTTCGCCTTCGTCGGCTTCGGCTGGCTCTGTCGCCCCGGCAGCCTCAGTCGGCTCGCTGGCCTCAGTCGGCTCGCTGGACTCAGACGCGTCGGCCGGAACCTCGTCGGCACCGTCGAGCGCCGGAGCATCGGCTTCGTCGCCGGACCTGGCCTGGCGGAGCGCCTCCTTCGAAGGACCGAGCAGCATGCTCATGTTCCTTCCCTCCTGGAGCGGCGAACTCTCGACCTCGGCCAGCTCGCCGAGGTCCTCGACCAGGCGGTTGAGCAGGTCACGACCCCGCTCGGGATGGGCCTGCTCCCGGCCGCGAAACATGATCGTCACCTTGACCTTGTCGCCCTGGCGGAGGAATCGCTCCACGTGACCCCGCTTGGTCCGGTAGTCGTTGTCGGCGATCTTCGGGCGGAGCTTGATCTCCCTGATGTTCACCTGGGTCTGGTGCTTGCGGGCCGCCTTGACCTTCTGCTCCTGCTCGTACTTGTACTTCGAATAGTCGAGCAGCCTTGCGACCGGGGGCTTGGCCCCCGCCGCGACCTCGACCAGGTCGAGATCTGCCTCACGAGCCATGTCCATCGCCTTGTCGGTCGCCACGATGCCGACCTGTTCACCGTCGGCGCCGATCAACCGGACTTCGGGGACCCTGATCCGCTCGTTGATGCGGGTGTTGTCCCGATCCGGGGGGCGCCGGTCGAACCTGCGAGGCAGCGCCACTTCAGGAAACCTGCGGGGAGATCAAGCGAGAAAGAGGCCGCTGGAGGGCGAGCGGGGGGCCGCCTCGGGCCTTGTCTGACTGGTCGAGCAGTTCAACTGGCGAGCAGCATACAGAAGTCGTCGATCGCCATCGCCCCGAGCTCGCCCTTCTCGTGCGATCTGACCGAGACCTGTCCGGCCTCCTGTTCGCGCTCGCCGACCACGAGCATGAAGGGATAACGCCCGAGCTCAGCGTCCCGGATCTTTCGCCCTACCGACTCCGAGCGCTCGTCGACCGAGGCTCGGATCCCGCGCTCCCTGAGTCCCCCGACGATCTCCGCTGCGTACTCGTTCTGGCGATCCGAAACAGGCAGGAGGATCGCCTGGACCGGGGCGAGCCATTCCGGGAACCGACCGGCATAGTGCTCGATCAGGATTCCGGCGAACCGCTCCATCGAGCCGAGCAGCGCGCGGTGGATCATCACCGGCCTGACCTGTTCGTCGTTTCGGTCGGTGTAGGAGAGGTCGAATCGCTCCGGCATCTGGAAGTCGAGCTGGCAGGTGCCGAGCTGCCACGACCGGCCGAGCGCGTCGGTGACGTGGAAGTCGATCTTGGGTCCGTAGAAGGCCCCGTCCCCGGGGTTGACCCGGTACTCGCGACCCTGGCGGTCGAGGGCACCGGCGAGGGTCGCCTCGGCCTTTTCCCACTGTTCGTCGGTACCCATCGACTTGGCCGGACGGGTCGAGAGCTCGACCTCGACCCGATCGAAGCCGAACCGGGCGTAGAGCTCATCGATGGCCTCGCAGATGTCGGACACCTCGTCCTCGATCTGGTCCTCCGTGCAGAAGACGTGGGCGTCGTCCTGGGTGAACGAGCGGACCCTGAGCAGCCCGTGGAGGACACCTTCCCGTTCGTTCCTCGTCACCCGGCCGAACTCGGCAAGCCGAAGCGGGAGGTCGCGGTAGGAGTGCCGGGTCGAGCCGAAGACCAGGCACGCACCGGGGCAGTTCATCGGCCGGAGCGCGAACCGTCGCTCGTCGACCTCGACGAAGTACATCGCGTCCTCGTAGTTCTCCCAGTGGCCCGACTTCTTCCAGAGGCTCTCGTCCATCACCTCGGGAGTGGCGATCTCCCGGTAGCCCCGCCGGTCCAGCTGCTCCTCGACCTCGGCCTCGATCAGCCGCAGGAGGACCGTCCCGTTCGGCAGCCAGAAGGGCATGCCGGGGGCCTCCTGACTGAACATGAAGAGGCCGAGCTCCGGGCCGAGCCGGCGGTGATCGCGGGCCCGGGCCTCCTCTAGAGCCTCGAGGTGCGCCTCGAGGTCGGCCTTCGAGAAGAAGGCCGTGCCGTAGATCCTGGTCAGCATCGGCCGGTCCTCGTCGCCCCGCCAGTAGGCGCCGGCCACCGATTCCAGTTTGATCGCTTCGATCCGGTCGGTCGCCGGGGCGTGCGGGCCGCGACAGAGATCCTCGAAAGGACCGTTCCGGTAGAGCGAGACCGTCTCGATCCCTTCGTCGGAGACCAGGTCCTCGATCAGCTCCACCTTGTACTGCTCGTCCTGCTCCCTGAACAGCTCGATCGCCTCGGCGACCGGCAGGTCCCTGCGCTCGAAGGCCTCGGCCGCCTTGATGTGGCCGCGCATCGCCTCCTCGATCGCCGGCAGGTCGGCGTCGGTGACCACGACCCCTTCCGGGAAGTCGAAGTCGTAGTAGAAGCCTCCCTCGATCGCCGGACCGATCGTCACCTTCGTTCCGGGGTAGAGCTCCTGGACGGCCGTGGCCATCACGTGGGCAGCATCGTGGCGGATCAGGTCGAGTGCCTCGGGATCACGGTCGGTGAGGATCTCGATCCGGTCGCCGTCCCCCAGCGGCGCCGCAAGATCCCTGAGCTCACCATCCACCCGGATCGCAAGCGCCGCACGGGCAAGGCCCGGACCGATCGCCTCGGCCGCGTCGAGACCGCTCGCACCGGATCCGAGTGCGATTTCGTTGCCGTCCGGGAGGACGACCGTGATCTGTTCTTCTTCGGTCCTGGTCATCGTTGCGGGACCCTCCGCCCGCGCGGCCAATCGTATTGGGTGCCGGGTCGGCCCCTTCTGCCCTCGGTCCTCAGGTCGCCGGCGACCGGGGTGTTGCGAGCCGGGCCACTTGGGACGCGAGGACCCCGAGTGCGATCCTCGACGACGGGGCGATGGTCATGTTGAACCATCCGTGGATCGCCGGTACCCGCTCGAGCTCGACCTCCACACCCTCGTCGCGCAGTCGCCCGGCCAGCGCCTCGCCCTCGTCGCGCAACGGGTCGGCGGCGGCGGTCGCGAGGTAGGTCGAGGGCAGACCCCGCAGCAGCTTCGCCCTGAGTGGAGAGACCCTGGGGTCGGCACGATCGATGCCTTCCGGGAGGTAGCTGTCGCGGTAGAAGTCCATCTTTTCCTCGGAAAGGAAGAAGCCGCGGGCGAACTGGTTATACGACGCCGTCTTCCCGGCGAGGTCGGTGACGGGATAGAGCAGTACCGCGGCAAGAGGCATCGCTTCATCTGCCCAGTTGAGTTCGAGGCAGAGGACCATCGCGAGGTTGCCCCCGGCGCTGTCCCCACCGACCAGCATGCGCGCAGGGTCGACCCCGAGCTCCCCGGCACGCCCCTTGATGTCTCGCCAGGCAGCGAGGCAGTCGTCCGGGGCCGCCGGCCAGGGGTGTTCGGGGGCCAACCGGTATTCGACCGAGGCGACAGACACGCCGGAGCCGGATGCAAGGGCGCGCAGCGAACCGTCGTGCGAGGCGATCGAGCCGACCACCCAGCCTCCTCCGTGGAACCAGACGAGCAGCGGCCCCGGCCTTGCGGCGTCGTCTGGGCGGTAGAGCCGCATCCTGAGCTGCCCACCTGACCCTTCGACCCGGTGCTCGGTAACCGTCAGGCCCCGCTCGACGACCCGATCGCCAACCAGAGCAGCCGAGCCGTCGGTCTGCTCCCGCTGAACTTCCACCGGTATCCCCTCGACGCTCTCGGCGCCGGCCCTGCGCAGGAAGGAAGCCAGGAAGCGCTGGTCGGGCGCGAGCAGCTCGGCACCCGACGGAAGCTCGTCGGTGATCTTCCCCAGCACCGGCGTCGGCATCGAGAGGGTCGCTTTCAGGCCAGTCCTGAAGAACGGCGTGAGCCAGGCCGGGATCGTTTCCATGCGGCGATCCTAGTGCCGGGACCCGCGAGGGGTAGACGACGGACGTATAGTCGAGGCGTGGAAGTAATCGACCTGTCCGCCCCGATCGGCCCCAGTCCAGAAGGTACTCCCGACGTGCTCCGGACCGAGATCGACTTCCAGGACCATGCCGAAGGGGCCCGGGTGATCGAGGAGCTGTTCGGAGTCGGGCCGGAACTCCTCAGAAACGGTGAGGGATGGGCGAATGAGTTCTTCACCCGGTTCGGGACCCATAACTCGACCCACGTCGATGCCCCGTGGCACTACAACTCCGAGATCGGTGGGCTAGAGGCCCAGACGGTCGAAGAGCTTCCACTCGAGTGGTTCGTCCAGCCGGGCGTGGTGCTCGACTTCACCGGCCGCGAAGACGGCGAAGTGATCACCGGAGAGGACCTGGAAGGGGCACTGACCAGGATCGGGCACGAGCTTGCTCCGCTCGAGATCGTCCTGATCCATACGGGCTGCGACGAGTGGATCGAAACCCCGGAGTACATGGCGCATGGCCCCGGCGTGAGCGCCGAGGGGACCCGGTGGCTCTTCGACCACGGGGTGCGGGTCATGGGCATCGATGCGTGGGGGTGGGACCGGCCGCTCTGGATCCAGGCCGAAGAGGCGAAACGAACCGGGCGCCAGGGTGTTTTCTGGGAGGCACACCAGGCGGACCTTCCTTACTGCCAGATAGAGCGCATGGTCGACCTCGACAGACTCCCCCCTGACGGCTTCACCATCTCTTGCCTTCCCCTGCCGATCGTCGGGGCGAGCGCTGCTCCGGCCAGGGTGGTTGCGATCCTCGAAGGCGCTCGATGACGGGAGTCCCTGGCCCTCGGAGGCTCCAGCGAGGGCCGTCGAGCTGCTCGCTCGAAATGACTCGGTGGCCGGTGCTGGTCGCGGTCCTCGGGTCAGCCCTGTGCCTGCTCGCCGGAACCGCCTCCCCGTCCGCCGGGGCCGCGACCAAGCCCTGCAACGGCCACCCGGGCCTCTGCTCGAAGACACTCGACAGGGTCGTCCTCCCCGGCACCCACAACTCGATGTCGGCCGAGGCCCTCGACTGGAACCTCCCCAACCAGACCTACGGAATTCCGGGGCAGCTCGCCAGGGGTGCCCGAGCCTTCCTGATCGACACCCACTACGGCCGGGTGAATCCGTCCACCGGGGCAATCGAAAACGTGAGCGAAAGCGAAGGGGCCGCCACCGGGGCGAAGATCTTCCTCTGCCACTCATCCTGCGGCGGCGGTGCCTCTGGCCTGACCGAGGTGTTGGCCCAGGTCAGGGAGTTCCTGGTCCGAAACCCCAGGGAGGTCCTCGTCTTCATCAACGAGGACTACGTGGCGGCGGATGACTTCGCGGTAGCGGTCGAGGAATCGGGCCTGATCGAGCACGTCTTCCAACGGCCCCTCGATCGATGGCCGACCCTGGGCGAGATGATCCGCTCGGATGGCCGGGTGCTCTTCATGGCCCAGTCCGACGCCGGTGACGTGCCCTGGTACCACCGAGCCTTCGACGGACTGATGAGGGAGACCCCCTACAGCTTCAACGCCTACTCCGAGGCCGACACCGACCTCTTGACCGAACCGGGGAACCTGGTCGAGAGCTGCCAGCCGAATCGGGGCGGCAATACGGGCGGCCTCTTCCTGATGAACCACTGGATCCTGGGCAGTGGAGTGACACCGCTCAGGCAGTTCGCCGAGGTCGTCAACAGTAGGTCGGTCCTGGTCGAGCGAGCCCGGGTCTGCGAGGAGATCCGCGGCAAACTGCCGACCATCCTCGCGGTCGACTTCTTCGGCACCGGCGACGTGACCGGTGCGGCCCTTGCCCTCAACGGCCTGAAACCCCTGAAGAGGCTTACCCCGTCCCAGATAAGGAAGAAGGCCCAGGCGCTCTGCAAACGCAAGCGTGGCCGGGCGAAGAAGGCCTGTATCAGGAGGCAGACGGCCCGCTTGCAGAAGGCGAACGGGCCCGCGGACGCCCGCCGCTCCACCTGACCCGGACCCTCTTCTTCACTACCCCGGTCCTGACGCTATGCGAGGTCTGTTCCAGGTCAGGATGAACGTGGCCCTGCGCTTCCCCACTCTCCCGACTCGAGGAGGCCCTGAAACCATGAAGACTTGACCCCCATCCACCCCGACGGGCGCAACTGTGCTCGAACCAATGACCTCCAGCGTGTCGAGCTGGCGCTCTACCGACCGAGCCATGCGCCCGGGGCGAGGCAGCCTGGCAACGGGGCCCGCTGTCCACTTTCTGGACGGGCATCTGGCGATCGGCTAGAGTCGGCCCATCGAGGGGCGTACCGAAGAGGGGGCCGGTTCCAGCAGGTCCGGCGGTGCAGCGATGGGATTAATGATTCCGATCACTTTCGTGGTTGCCTGGGTCCTCGCGCTCACCGGCACCGAGGCACCGGGCGCCGTCCCCGGCGAGGCCTGGGACGAGAACGCGCTGCGCTGGATGCTCTTCTTCACGGGAATCATCTTCCTCGTCTCGTCGTTCATGCATTCGGTTTTGGCGAAGAAGACGGCCGAGTCGATCGGTTGGGTTACCAACGGCTTCCAGTACGAGATTGCCTTTGTCTCGCTCGGTCTCGGAGCCGCCTGCCTCTACGCCGGGAGCAACGGCAAAGAGGCCTGGATCGCGGCCATCCTCCCCACCTTTACTTTCCTCTTCTTGGCCGGCGTCAACCACCTGGTTGAGGTAATTCGTCAGAGGAACTACGCGCCGAACAACACCCTGATCCTGATCTGGGACTTCGGCATGCCGATCTCCCTGCTGGCCCTGCTGATTTCGTCCGGCTCCCTGTAGTCAGGGCCTGACCGCGAAGCCTCGCCTTCCTGGCGAATCCCGTCCATCTGGGACTCGTTGAGCGCTCGGGGAGTCCCCTGGACCTAGAAGCGTTGCCTGTGGTGGGGGCCTCCTCAACGGGGTTTCGATGGGCGCAACTGGGCTCGAACCAGTGACCTCCAGCGTGTCGAGCTGGCGCTCTACCAACTGAGCTATGCGCCCGGGGCGAGGCAGCCTACCAACGGGGCGCTCCCGAACGCCGGCCTCATCGGGGAAAGAGGCGCCTACCGGAGTCGAACCGGTGTAAACGGCTTTGCAGGCCGCTGCGTAGCCACTCCGCCAAGGCGCCCGGCCCCACCTGGGCGGGCAAGCGGCTGATGGGATTCGAACCCACGACCTTCTGCATGGCAAGCAGACGCTCTAGCCAGCTGAGCTACAGCCGCACTCGACTGACTCTATCGCCTGTTCGCACTCCGGCGGCCGCAAGCTCAACCTCGGCAGGCGACTCCCCTAAACGGCTGCAGCAGCTCGAATCGGTGCCAGGTCCAGCGGACGGGTGTAGATGTCGACCGACCCGTCCGGCTTGCGTGGCCACTCCTCCTCGGGGCGATCGCGGTAGAGCTCGACCCCGTTTCGATCCGGATCCTCGGTGTAGAGGGCCTCGGAGACCCCGTGGTCTGATGCCCCGGTCAAGGGCCAGCCGGTCCGCTCGAGCCTGAGCAGCGCGTCACCCAGTTGGGCCCGGTCCGGGTAAAGGACGGCGAGGTGGAAGAGGCCGGTCGTGCCCGGCGGGGGTGGATCGCCCCCGAGCGACTCCCAGGTGTTCAGCCCGATGTGGTGGTGGTAGCCCCCGGCCGAGATGAAAGCTGCCTGGTCGCCGTAAGTGGTGACGAGCTCGAAGCCGAGGATGCCGCAGTAGAACTCGAGGGAAGGGGCGAGATCGGAAACCTTCAGGTGAACGTGACCGATCCGCGCCCCGGGGTGAATCGGGCCGGAGCCTCCCCTTTGGTCCGGTCCGCTCACGGTGCCGTCCCGCCGGCATCGAGCGCCTGGTTGACCAGGGCATCGGCTTCTGCGTTCTGCTCGCGCCGGACGTGCTCGATCGTCCAGGAGTTGAACCCCTCGAGGGCGGCGAGCACCTCGGCATGGAGGGGCTTGATACCGGCGTTCTTGACCTTGTACTCGCCACGAACCTGACGCACGACGAGCTCCGAATCTCCTACCAGCTCGAGCTCGGTCGCACCCAGCTCGGACGCCCTCGCGATCCCGGCGAGGAGTGCCCGGTACTCGGCGACGTTGTTGGTCGCTTCCCCGATCCTCTCGGATACCTCGCCGACCACCTCGTCCCCGGACCGGATCACCACACCGATCGCGGCCGGACCGGGGTTGCCCCTGGCCCCGCCATCCACATTTACCCTGAGCACCATCCCGGGGAAGGCTATTCACACCGCAAGGCCGGCAGCGGCGCTCAGGCCCGGGGGTGACTGTCGGCGTAGACGTCCCGCAGGCGGGCGGCGTCGAGATGGGTGTAGACCTGGGTCGTCGAGATCGAGGAGTGACCCAGCAGCTCCTGGATCGAGCGGAGGTCGGCCCCGCCTTCGAGCAGGTGGGTCGCGAACGAGTGCCTCAAGGTGTGGGGAGAAATACCCCCGGCCGAGGCCGCCCTGCGCACCCGGACGGCGAGTCGACGGGTGACGTCGGAGGTCGAGAGTCGGCGGCCGCTTCGGGAGAGGAAGAGCGCCGGCTGTTCCGGGTCGGTTACGAGTTGCGGCCGTCCGGCATCGAGATACCTCCCGATCGCCCCCAGGGCCGGACCGCCGACCGGCACGATCCGATGCTTCGAACCCTTGCCGATCACCTTGACCCTGCCGTTGGCCGGATCGAGCGAATCGAGGTCGAGGTCGACCAGCTCGGCACTCCTCAGGCCCGAGGAGTAGGCGAGCTCGAGGATCGCCTGGTCACGGAGCTCCAGGGGACTAGTTGCCGGCACGGCACCCAGCACCTCCTCGACCTGCGCGATCGTCAGCACCTTGGGCAACTTCCGGCCGGGCTTCGGCGCGGATACGAGGTCGGCCGGGTTTTGGCTCACCCGACCGGTCCTGAGCAGGAAGGCGTAGAGACTCCGGATCGAGGCCAGCTTCCGCGCCACGGTTGCCGGGGAGCGCCCCTCCCTGGTCAGCGATGCCGCGAAGAGCCGGACCTCCCGGTGACCGATCGCCTCCGGCCCCAGGTTCCGCCCGGTGGCCCACTCCCCGAACTGCCCGAGATCCCTGCCGTAGGCCCCGGTCGTTCGTGCCGCAGCCCCGGACGCGACGAGGTCGCGCCGGTGGAGGTCGACTGCCTCCGTCCAGCCGGAAGCGGGATCAGCCGATGTAGACCGGGATTCCGACATCGACCTGGTCGTAGAGGGCGATCACGTCGGACTCGGACATCCGGATGCAGCCGTGGGATGCGGCCGAGCCGAGCGAGTAGATCGAGCTGGTCCCGTGAATCCCGACCGCGCCCGAAACGCCCATCCACCGCGCCAGAAGCGGGTTATCCGGAGAGCCGCCTGGCACCGTCGTCCCCGCCAGGTCCCCGGCCCAGTCGGAGTTGGGCACGTTCCAGGGCGGGTCGACCTGCATGTTCTGGATCGAGAACAGGCCGTCCGGCGTCGGGTACTCGGGCGAACCGACAGCGACCGGGTACTGGGCCGCGACCTCGAGGTCCTTCCAGAGGGTCAGGGTGTAGGACCCCTTGCTGATCGTGATGTAAGTCGGGTATGCGCCTGCGACCTCCTGGCGTCGCACGGCCGGCTTCAGGACCCTCGTCTCGCCTTCGACCACCGGCTCGTACGGGCCGCCGGTCAGGATCGACTCGAGCTCGGAATCGAGCAGCTTGTCGCGGAGCTTTCGGCCGTCGGCCTCGTCGACGAGGGTGAGGGACTCAGGTCCCGGAACGACGGCCGCATCGCGGGGAGCGACGTACACGTCGTTGGCGACCCGGCGCACGAACTGGTTCAGGGCCGGCCGCGACCACTGAACCTCGACCGTGACCTCGTCCGGACTGCTCGTTCCGGTCAGCTGGCGAAAGACCCGCTCAGGGAGAGACCCCTGCCGGCTCGCTTCGAGGGCATCCGATACCGCAGCCTCGACATCGGCCCGGACCTTGAGCTCCCGGGCCGGAAGGATGAACTTCTGGTCCTCCACCTTCACCCTCAGTGCCTGGCGCCGCGGTGCGACGACTTCCCTGCGGATCAGGGCCGCCGCCTGATCGGCATCGAGACCGCCGACCGCCACCCCGTTTACCGTGACGCCTTCCGAGATCAGGTGACTTCGGGAGGCGTCATAGCCGTAGGCCGCCACGGCCCCGAGTACGAGGACCCCGACCGCTACCGCCCCGAATATCCGTACCTTGCGCCCCATCACGCCTCGCATTCCTTGTTCCATCGTAGAAGCACCGACGAACTCTTCGATGAACTGTTTCCCATTCTACGGTGCTAATCCTGCGGGATCGGGGCCCGATTCGCCGGCAAGCGAGCGTTCATGGCGTCCTGAAGGGTCGGTGGCCGGATGTCGGAGACCCAGACCTGGGCTCCCCATGCTCCACTTCGGCGGGGCTGCCGAGGACGAGTGGGCTCCTGCGAAGGAACTCCTCGACCTCCGGCTCGTACCTGAAAGGTTCCTCGACCCCGCCGGCGACCCGGTCGAGCAACAGGTGGCTGCGGAGTCCGAGGACGGCCTCACGTGAGGTGTACCGGAAGTGGAACCCGATCGCCTTGAAGGACCGGTTGTCGATCGCCCGGCCGAACCGGAGCTGGTCGAAGAGGTCAGCAGACACCGGGATGCCGGCACGCCGGAGCACCGGCAGGGCGAGACCTGCACCCACCGGGGGGATCACACCGACGACTCTCCGGCCAAGCAACGAGGCGACTTCGGAGAGAACCAGGACCCCGTCCGCCGCGACGTTGAACACCCCCGGAGGCGAGGCTTCCACGGCGTGGGCCAGAGCGTGGAGCGCGTCCTCCTGGTCGATCAACTGGAGTCGGGGGTCGAAGCCGGCGACCGAAGGAATGACCGGGAGGGAGAGAAGGCGCATCAGGTTCGAGTCCACGTCGGGTCCGAGTACTTCTCCGAAGCGAAGCACCGTCACCGCCACTTCGGGCCTTCGATTCCGGAATGTCGCGACCGCCGCCTCGGCCTCGAGCAGGTCACGCCTCGACCGGGTCCGGGGTACGGTCGGGATCGCCAGTTCCTCCTTGAAGTAGGCCGGATCGCTGCTGGAAGAGCCGTAGAGGAGGCCGGAGCTACGAAAGACGAGGCGCCTGACGGGACTGTCGGGGACCGAGCAGGCGGCGAGCAGGTTCAGCGTGCCGATCACGTCGCTCTCGTGGGTCGCAGCCGACGAGCCCCCGGGAGGATCGGGGACTATCCGGGTGTCGACCACGGTGTCGATCCCGGCCCCCTCGATGATCCGCTCGATCGCCGTGTGCTCCGGTCCGACCCGGACGAACTCGGTTCGGTCCAGCTCGGTGGAGGGGGCTTCGGGATCCACACCGACGACCGCCTCGATCCGGGGGTCGGCCTCGAGCAGGGCGGCGAGCCGGCCACCCCAGAACGAGGAGAGGCCGGTGACCAGCACCCGCCGGGGCCCTGACTCGGAAACTCGGCTCACCCCACGATTGTCACACCAAGCGGGGCCGGTGGCTAGCCTGCCGGGGGTGAACGGGACTCAGGGCGACTACGGGCTCTCCGACGGGAGGTGGCTGGAGATCGAGTGGACTCCGCTGATCGAGCGGATCGAACTCGATTCCGACCTCGGCCGCTCGGAGGTCGAGTACGTATCGGTCGGTGAGGGGCCGGCGATCGTCCTGATCCATGGCCTGGCCGGTAGCTGGCGGAACTGGCTCGAGAACATCCCGAGGCTTGCCGATCGCCACCGGGTCGTTGCGCTCGACCTGCCGGGTTTCGGGGCGAGTCCGATGCCGGAACGAGAGATCACGATGTCCGGCTACGGATCGGTGATCACGGAACTGGCCCGGAAGCTCGGGCTTCCACGGGACACGGTCCTGGTCGGCCACTCGATGGGAGGGGTCGTGACGACCGAGGCGCTGCTCCGCTCGCCCGATTCGTTCGCCGGCGCCTGCCTGGTCGCCGCCGCCGGGCCGGGGGCCACCCGTACCCCCGACTCGGCCGAGGAGTTCGCCCGCAGGCTCGTCTCGCTCTACCGGGGACTTCCGGCCGTGGACCCGGCCCGTGGCCTGTCCCGACGGCGCCTGAGGACTGCCCAGCTCGCCGCCGTGATCGCCCACCCCGGAGAGATCGGAACCGAGATCCTGTGGGAGCTGGTTTCCTGGGGCACCCGGCCGCCCGGCCTGGCACAGGCGGCGCTCGCCCTCGGACGGCTGGACGGCCGCGAAGCCCTCTCGAAGATCGACCAACCCGTACTTCTTCTGTGGGGGACCCGCGACCTGCTGGTCCCGCTCCGGATCGCGTACGCCTACCAGAGGCGGCTACCGGAGTCCGAACTTGTCGTACTCCAGGACACCGGTCACATGATCCAGATGGAGAGGCCGGGCCGGTTCAACCGCGAGGTGGAGGAGTTCGTGCGCGAGGTGACCGGGGGCAGCGACGAGGCGACTCAGGCGCTGCTCGAACCGCCGGACGGCCGGTAGGCCCTGACCTCGGCCCGGGCCGCGACCAGCTGAAGCCGGGTCACCCTCACCTTCCTTCCGAGGGCAGCCCTGCGAGCTCCAGATGCCCGCGCCAGGGCACGCTTGAGTCCGGTCAGCCGGCGCTCGAGCCGCTGGACCGTTCGCTCGGCCGTCCGCCAGGCGACGTAGCGCTTGCCCTGCCTGGCGACGATCGTGATCAGGTTTCCGAGCACGAGGTTCAAATCGCCGAGGTGGAGGTCACCCCCGGGTCGATTGATCAGATTGATCGGCAGCGGAATGTCTGGATTGGTGCCCGGAATTTCCGTGATGTCGAGCCAGGACGCGTCCGGTCCGGTCTGGCACTGGGCCAGATAGAAGTCCCTGTACCTGCTCCAGTCCCCGCTATTCCCGGCAAAGGCGTAGAGGTTGGCCAGCGCGTCGAGGTTCCCGTTCCCGCCCGAGAGGGCTGCCGGGTTTGTACAGAGGACCTCGAACTGGTCCGGGTCCGGCCTTTCCTCGGGGTAGATCCAGTAGCCGGTGGCCAGCCTGCCGAAGCTCGAATTGACCGGCAGTCCCGCCTCGGCCCTGTTCAGATACAGCGACCAGGCCATCACGCAGCCGAGCTGGTCGCCCTCGCTGCAGGCCGGGATGCTCTCGAGGTTGCCGCCGATCAGCTCGCCCTTCGGGACGTAGATGTTGTTCGAGCCCGGGACGATCGCCGAGATCATCCGCTCCCTCAGCTCCCTGTTGCCGTCGATCTCCTCGTCAATCAGCCGGGAGAGGTGCGAGGCACCCTGGGAGTGGCCGATCAGGACGAAGCCCCTGCCCCGGCTGTGGTTCTGGAGGTAGTCGTAGAAGCCGTTCCGGACCCCTTCGTAGGCAATGTCCCGAACCTGATCGGTTATCTCACCGTTGAAGGTGTACTGCCGGTAGACGGGCGAGAAGACTCGACAGAGTCGCGAAAACTGACTCGCCTGGTTGACCGCCACCCGCTTGAGTTCGGGATCCCGGTCGAGGTTGGCGTTGGGGGTTTCCTGCGCGGACTGGGTCGGATAGACGTAGAAGCAGTCGAAGGGGGGCGCGCTGGCCGGCTGGAAGGAGAACCTCTCCTGACCACCCGAGGGCAGATACGAGTTCCCGCCGAGGTCCACGTCGAGGCAGGGGTTGTCGGGGTCCCCGGGCTTGCAGAGCCAGACGGTTTCCGGGGGTTCCGCGATGGCACCTGCACGTGCCGCCGGGGCGAGGATCGACATCAGCGCGAGGAAGAAGACGGGGAGCCCTACGAAAAAGCCCATGAGGATCCTCGACCGGCTTGAAATATCGCCTCTGGACCCAGGTACGAAAACTGCAACGGCACCGCGCATCTGCCACTCCCCTTTCGAATGCCTCCTGCTGCTTGCAGGACTCCGTCCCATAAACCCCTACAGGGATCAGACTACCGCTCCTCCTGCGGGTATCAGGTGATTGCGCCCAGCGAGGCAGAGCTGACGGCGTCCGCGTACTTGGCCATTACCCCCCGGGTGTAGATCGGGGCAGGCGTTTCGAATTCCGCAATTCGCTCCGCGATCACCTCATCGGGCAGGTCGACCTCGAGCTTCCGGGCCTCGATGTCGATCGTGATCGTGTCGCCGTCTCGGATCGCCCCGATGGGGCCGCCCTTCACGGACTCGGGCGCCACGTGGCCGATCATCAATCCCCGGGTTGCGCCGGAGAACCGGCCGTCAGTCAGCAGGGCGACGTGTTCGCCCATGCCCTCGCCGACCAGGGCCGCGGTGACCTGGAGCATCTCCCGCATTCCGGGCCCTCCGGCTGGGCCTTCATTCCGGATCACGATCACGTCACCCTTCTCGATCCCGCCCGCCTTGACGACCGCGAAGCACTCCTGCTCGTTCTCGAAAACACGGGCCGGGCCGACGTGGCTCATCCTCTCGGTTCCGGCAACCTTGACCACGGCGCCGTCCGGACAGATGTTGCCCCGGAGGATCGCCAGCCCGCCCTGGGCCTTGAGCGGGTCCTCGACGGTTCGGACGACCTCCTGCCCGAGCGTCTCCTCGGCCCGGTCGGCCTCCTCGCCGATCGTCCTGCCGGTCACGGTGAGCTCGTCGTCGTGGAGGATGCCGCCCTCCTTCAGTCGCTTTAGGACCAGCGGGACGCCGCCGGCCCGGTAGAGGTCCGTGGCGACGAATCGGCCGCCCGGCTTCATGTCCCCGATCAGCGGCGTGTTCCTGGAGACCTGGTCGAAGACGTCGATGTCGAGCTCGATGCCGGCCTCCCTGGCGATTGCCAGCAGGTGCAAGACGGCGTTGGTCGAGCCACCCGTCGCACAGACCGTGGCGATGGCGTTCTCGAGCGAGTCGCGGGTGATGATCTTCGAGGGTCGCCGGTCGTCGGCCAGTACCGAGAGGATCAGCTCCCCGATGCCCCTCGCGACCTCGTGCTTCTCGACGTCCTCTGCCGGGACCATCGCCGAGAAGGCCGGCGAGATCCCGAGCGCCTCGAAAGCGCAGGCCAGGGTGTTGGCGGTGAACTGGCCGCCGCACGCTCCGTAGCCGGGGCTGGCGACGTCTTCGAGCGCGGTCAGCTCCTCGTCGGAGATCTTTCCCGCGGCGTGGGCGCCGATCGCCTCGAAGACGTCGAGGATCGTCACGTCCTTGCCGTCGTAGGTGCCGGGCTTGATCGACCCTCCGTAGAGGACGATCGAAGGGATGTCGATCCGGGTCACCCCCATCACGGCCCCGGGGATCGTCTTGTCGCAAGCCGCCAGGGCGACGATCGCATCGAACTGGTAGCCGCGGGCCATCAGCTCGATCGAGTCGGCGACGACTTCCCGGCTGACCAGCGACGACTTCATTCCCTGGGTTCCCATCGTGATCCCGTCCGAGACGGCGACCGTGTTGAACTCCATCGGCGTACCGCCGGCCGCCCGGACCCCCTCCTTCACGTACTCGGCGAGCTCACGCAGTCCGTAGTTGCAGGGCATCGCGTCGGTCCAGGTGTTGGCGATCCCGACCGTCGGCTTCGAAAGGTCATCGTCGGTGAGGCCGATGCCCTTCATGTAGGCGCGGGCAGCAGCCCGGTCCGGTCCGTCGAAGACCGCCGCCGACCGTGGGCGTGGGAGGTCCCCGCTCATCTCGTCGCTCTCCCCTGCATCGGCCGACATCCTAATGCCGAAAGCGGGACGGTCACCGCCCGGACCCGCACCCGGTGATTCCGAGCGCATCCACGGGGCCAGCACCAGAGCCGAGCGACCTCAGTCCGCGCTCGACCGCGGAAGAGGCCGTCCTGCGGGCAAGGCGGGCGGCCTGCTCGAGGTCGAGGCCCAGGGCGAGGCCCGCGGCAAGGGCGGAGGAGTGGGTGCAGCCGGATCCGTGACTCGCACCTCCCGGATGGATAGCGCCCTCGATCCGAACCACCGAATCCGGGGTGACCAGCAGGTCGACAACATCCTCGCTGTGTCCGCCGGTGACCACCACAGAGTCCGGACCCATGGAGAGCACGGCCCGGGCCAGCTCCTCCTGGCTCGCCTCCTCGCCCAGCCCGGTCAGGGCCCTTGCCTCGGGAATGTTCGGGGTCGCGACCGTGGCCAGCGGCAGGACCCCGCTGATCAGCCCGTCCCGGGCCTCGGGTTCGAGCAGGGTCGCTCCGCTCTCGGCAATCATCACCGGGTCGACCACGACCGGCGCCTCCCCGACCGAGCCCAGGGCCCGACCGACGGCGAGTGCGGTGACAGCCGTTCCCAGCATGCCGACCTTGACCGCGTCGACCCCCAGGTCGGAGACGACGGCCTCCACCTGGGCGACGATCATTTCCGGGGAGACGGCCTCGACCGCCTCGACCGCAAGGGTGTTCTGAGCCGTAATCGCGGTTACTGCGGTGGTCCCGTGGACGCCACAGGCGGCAAAGGCCTTCAGGTCGGCCTGGATGCCGGCTCCGCCCCCGGAATCCGAGCCGGCGATCGAGAGCGCCACCGAGACCGGCCGGCCGACCGCATCCCCATCCTCCTGAAAATCCCGCCCCATGACCAGAGGGTATTCCGCCGGGCGGTTCCGGACCTAGCGCCGGGCACCCCGGCCCCTGCCCGGGGGAACGACGGTCACGTCACCGGTCGGCCAGATCTCGACCAGTCCCTCGAGTTCGAGCCTGGTCAGGGCCGAAAGCACCTCCGTCGCCGCCATGCCGGTCCGCTCGGCAATCGGGTCGACCGAGCCTCCCCCGTCCGCGATTGCCTCGAACACGGCCACCGCCTCGGGGTCCGCCGGGACGGCCTCTCTCGGGGTGGGCGCAGGTCGATCCGGGAGGCCGAGAAGCTCGATCACGTCCCGGGCATCCCGGATCAATGCCGCTCCGTCCCTGATCAGCTCGTGGGTCCCCTCCGAGAGCGGACTACCGACCGGACCAGGGACGGCCCCGATGTCCCGGCCCGAACCGGTGGCCAGGTCGGCGGTGATCAGGGAGCCCGAGCCGATCCTCGCCTCGACCACCACGGTCGCGCCCCCGAGCGCGGCCATGATCCGATTGCGGGCCGGAAAACTCCACCGCCAGGGTCTCGTCCCGGGCGGCATCTCCGAGATCACAACTCCGTGGTCGATGATCTCCTGGTGGAGCAACCGGTGCCGGCCGGGGTAGGCCCGGTCCGCCCCGCAACCGAGGACGGCCACGGTTCGGCCCGGTCCCCCGGAGTCGAGAGCGCCACGGTGGACGGCGCCGTCGATCCCGAGCGCGAGGCCACTGATCACGACCAGGCCCGACCTTGCCAGGTCCTTTCCGAGCGAGCGGGCGAAGGAGAGCCCCTCCCGGGTCGCTCGTCTCGCCCCGACCACGGTCACCGATCCCGTCGGCAGGGCCTCGGCGAGCAGGGTCCGGTCTCCCCGGCCGATCAGGCATCGCGGACCGTCCGGATCCCGCTTCAAAACGGAGGGAAAGTCGGCGTCGTGCCGGCAGACGGCCCAGCACCGGGCGGACTGGAGCTCGGCTGCGAACTCATCCCTGCCGAGCGAGCGATTTGCGGCAAGGATCGGCTCGGCCCGGGAGGGAGCCATCGCCATCGTCAGGTCCCGGTCGTCGAGTGCGAGCAGTTCGGGTGTCCTCCGACCGGGCCGATCGTCGGAAGCGACCTCGATGAACGGTCCGAGATCGGCCAAAAGCCAGCTACGCCTCAGGCAGTCGAGACAGGCGTCGACCTGGAGGCCGGCACCGCTCATCCCGGAACCTCGCGGCGCCGGAGCTGGAGCGCCACTGACATCTCCTCGTCACCGATCTCGTGGCTGCCGGCGAGGTCGGCAAGGGTCATGGCCAGCCTGAGAACCCGGTCGTGGGCCCTGCCCGAAAGCCTGCTCGAGCGAGTCGCCTCCTCGAGCAGCGCGAGTCCGTCACCGGAGACCGGGAAGCGGGACGTCTCCTCCCTCGAAGCGTCACCGTTCGCCCTGCCCGGTCCGAGCCGGGCCTCCATCCTCTCCCGGGCCGGCTCGACCCGTTCCCGTATGGTCGCCGAGTCCTCTCCCGGTGGCCCGCTCATCGAGTCGAACCCGGGCTGGGCAACGGTCACCGTCATGTCGATCCGGTCGGCCAGGGCGCCGCTCAGGGCGCCCGAGTACCTGTCGATCGCGGGCTGGGTGCAACGGCACCCCGGGTCGCTGCTGCCTCTTCCGCAGGGACAGGGATTGGCGGCGGCGACAAGCATGAAGCCGGCCGGCATCGAATACCTGCCCGATGCCCGCGAGATCTCGACCCGACCCGCCTCCAGTGGCTCACGGAGTGCCTCGAGCACGTCCCGGCGAAACTCCGGCAGCTCGTCGAGGAAGAGAACGCCGCGGTGGGCGAGCGTTATCTCGCCCGGCCTTGGCGGGCTCCCTCCCCCGACCAGGCCGGCTCGCGTGACCGTGTGGTGCGGGGCCCTGAAAGGTCGCCCGGCCGCAGGATCGAACTGCCCGCAGATGCCGCCGATGCGGGCGACTTCCAGAGCCTCCTCGCGCGAGAGGGCCGGCAGTAACGAGGGCAGCCTCCTGGCGGCGAGGGACTTCCCGGACCCGGGCGGGCCGACCATCAGCAATCCGTGGGCACCGGCCGCACTCACCTCGAGTGCCCGCCTGAGGCCCGGCTGACCCCGCAGGTCGGCCAAGTCGGGACCGGACCGCCCCGTAGCGGCTTCCAGGGGCGCCGCTTCGGCCTCCCTTCCGGGGGGTTCATCCCCGATCACGTCCCTCAACTCGGCAAGGGCATCGATCATCTGGACCCTTACCCCCTCGGCGAGCGCAGCCTCGGGACCGTTCGGCCCGGCGACGATCACGCCCCTGAGGCCGGCCTCACGTGCGCCTTCGGCCATCGCGAGCGCTCCCCGGACCGGGCGGACGGTTCCGTCCAGCCCGAGTTCGCCGACCAGGGCCCAGCGGTCGAGCCGTCCCGGGGGTATCTCGCCGGCCGCCGTCGCGAGGGCGCCGGCCAGGGCGAGGTCGAATCCCGGTCCAGCCTTCCTCAAGTCGGCCGGGGCGAGGCTCGCCGTTATCCGGCGCAGCGGGAACTCGTAACCCGAGTTCTCCATCGCGGCCCGAACCCGCTCCCTCGCCTCGCGAAGGGCGGTGTCGGGCAGACCGACGAGTCCGAAGCTGGGCAGGCCACGACAGACGTCGACCTCGACCTCGACCGGCCGGACGGTTGTGCCGTCGATCGTGAAGGAGACAGTCCTGGCGAGCATGGAGGCAAACCTAGGCCGGGGCCGGTGACGGGGGTGAGAAAACCGTCACGGGAACTAAGCCAAAGGTGAAAGGCCGAGCCAAGACCGACCGACCGGCTTCCGCGGACCCCAGGCATGCGATCGGCCGGGGCGCCGAACGGGCGGTCGGTCGTCACCTGACCGGACGGGGCTGGCAGATCCTGGCCCGCAACTGGCGGATCGGGGCCGGGGAGATCGACCTCGTATGCCTGAGCGC
>JAUMBO010000106.1:0-3703 GCA_032119635.1 Solirubrobacterales bacterium | reverse complement strand
TGGATCACCGGCGGCGAACTGATTGCCGGCCGGCGGATCGCGACCGTCCGGCGTCAGGCCCGCTCACCGGACCTCTGGACCAGGCGGCGTGCCGTGGTTGCCACCCTCGGTCCCGTCCGGGCCGGCCGGACCTCCCTCGCCCTCGAAGTCGCCGCGATCGCGGTCCCCGATCACGAGGACCTGATCCAGAAGGCGGTCGGGTGGGTCTTGAGGGAGGTCGGCAAGCGGGACCGCCCCGCCCTCGATGCGTTCCTCGAACGCCATGGCCGCCGCATGGGCAGGACGGCCGTCCGCTATGCGATCGAGCGCCATCCCGAGCCTGCCAGACGACGACTCCTCGCCTCGACCCGTCCGGCCCCTTGATTGACGGCCTTAGTCCAAACCGGGTAAACCCCCGCGGTTGATCGAAAGTGGGCATTGAAGGCCGGGTGCCGGCCCACTACCTTCGGCTTCTGGCTCGAAGGTCTTTCAGACTTTCGGTTCAGAGTGGAATGTCCAACCCTTGTTGGACCCCCGGGCCGCAGGGCCGACCTCGGGGCCGGGGGCCTTAGCGAGCCGTTGCGTCCTGGCTGGGAATCCTGGTCAGCAGGTACTCCCAGCCCATCTGGGTCACCTGGAAGATCCGGTCCCGGTCCCCCGGGTCGTCGCCGGCGACCACATCGTCGGCGACCAGCCTCGAGGTGCTCTGAACGGCCCGTGCATAGGGGAGCCAGTACTCCTTGGGGTCTCCACCGAATCGGAAAGACAGCGCGGTGGCCAGCATCAGCGCGCCGGTCTCCCATCCGAGCCGTGGAATCGGCCGAAGAGCGGGGACCGCCTGCAGGGCGGTCATCACGGCGCGATGCCTGTCGGTGGCGAAGGCGCCCCGCACGACGAGGTCGACGGTCGTCTCCACCCAGCCCCGGAGCGGGGCCCCGGAGGCGAGGTCGACCGCCCGCTGACTGAGGATCGCGGTGCGGAGAGCCTGATCCCTGAGGGCGGCCGCCTCGAGCAGCGAATCCACGTCTTCGAAGTACTGGTATAGCGTGGCGATGTTGACCCCTGCCTCTTCAGCGATCGCTCGTGTGTTGGCCCCCCGGATTCCCTCCCGAGCGACCACGTCGAGGCCCCCGTCGAGCAGCCTGATGACCGTCTGCTTGCCCTTCGCAGTCGACGGCCGGTTGCGCAGGCTGGCCTGAAAGCAGATCTCGGGTTCGAGGCGGGCTTCGAACACGATCTCGGCGATTCGGGCCTTGAACTCGTCGAACTCCTGTTCAGAGCGTTCGACGACCAGATCCGGGTCGACTCCTTCACCGCTCGGCCCGGAGGTGGGGAGGGGCGCTTTGGCAGGCTGGTCCATGAGTCAGGCGAGTTTAGAACGAACTTTTCCCAGGCGTACGTTTTTAGGCCGGAACCGTTGGTCAGCAGGCACGCCCGTGGGGTCGTTGGCTTAGAGTTCTAAGCAAATGTTTGATAGGTTTCCGTCAGTTCAGGATCCCCCTGATACCTGAACTGGTTCGGTTGATGCTTCATCGCGAATGGGCATCGATCATCCCGAGCAGGTACCCGGGCCTCCCAAGGGCCCGGGTACTTCTCGGGTCGTTGTCCTGATCCGACCGCCGCCCCAACCTCGCCCCGGTTCCCATATTCTCGACCGGTGATCGAGCTTCAGAGTCACTCGACCGTCTCCGACGGACAGCTGCCCCCGGCCGGGGTGGTCGAGCAGGCCGCCGCGGCTGGGGTCGAGGTCCTGGCTCTGACCGACCACGACGGGGTCGCCGGCGTCGCCGAGGCCACCGAGGCCGGCGAGCGCCTCGGGGTGGAGGTGGTCCCGGCGATCGAGATGTCGGCCGCCAACGAGCTGGTCGACGACCTCCATCTCTGCGGCTACTGGGTCGACCCCGGGAAGCTCGCTCCCGCCTGTGAGCGGGCCCAGAAGGAGCGCCGCGAGCGGGCCGGCCAGATCGTCGAGAACCTTCGGGGGCTCGGTTTCGACCTAACCCTCGAGGATGCGATCCGGGAGGCCGGCGACGCCGACGCGATCGGTCGGCCCCATATCGCCAGGGCGGCCGGGGCGACCGGAGACCTCGGGCCCTTCTTCGAGGAGTACCTGGTCCCCGGGGCGAAGGCCTTCGTCTCCCGGACCTGGCCCAGCCCGGCCGAGGCCTGTGAGCTGATTAGGGAGGCCGGCGGGGTGCCGGTGATCGCCCACCCGTACTGGGACATCAAGGACCCCAAGGAGGTCGAGAAGCTGATTCGCTCACTCGATCTCGGGGGGATCGAGGTCTTCTACCCTTCCCACGACGAAGAGCAGACCGCCCACCTGCTCAGCCTCGCCCGGGAGCTCGGCATCGCGGCGACGGCTTCCTCCGACTTCCATGGCCCTACCCATCGGACGTTCTCCCGGTTCGGTGCTTACGACACCTTCGGCCTCGGCGAACCCGAGGTACCGGCTCGTCCGGCCAGCTGATCACCGCCCGCGGGCTTCGATCACTCTCACCGAACGGGTCCGGCTCGAACGGTTCCCGGCCCGGTCGATCGCGGTCACCGTCACCCGATTCCTGCCCAGCCGGCCGAACCTCAACCTGACCTGACGCCCGACCGCCCTCGGCCCACCGCCGACCTCCCAGACGACCCGGCCGATCCCCATCGGGTCGGTGACCCGGGCCGAGAGCCTCGCCCGCCTGCCCTGGACGACGACCTCGGGAACGGAAATCCGCGTGATCGTAGGCCGGTGGCCCTGATCGACTCCCCCGAGCCAGAGTTGCTCGACACCCGAGTCGGATCGCCGGCTCCAGGCCAGCAGCAAGTCACCGGTCGGGGTCAAGGTCAGGTGGCCCACCGAGTCCGAGGGTTGAGTCGTCGCGATTCGTCGCGGCGGGGAGAAGGCGGCCGGACCGGGCCTCCGGAGGGTCATGAAGAAGCCCTCCGCGTTCCGAAATACCACGTATTCGGTCCCGTTCGGCAGCACCTGAAAGCCGTTTTCCACGATCCTGGCAGCCTCTCCTGCGAGCGGGATCGGGATCGGACCGCCGATCGAGCCGTCGAGGCCCCTTACCCTCACCCAGGCCGGGTCGTCGCCCGATTCGGTCGGGTTCGAGACGACGAAGTGGAGCCTTCCGAACCGGTCGGCGCGTGGGGTGGAGATCGAGCTTTCCGCGAGTTCCGAACCGGAGAACTCCTGGCCCTCCCCCGGCTCCCGGGCAAGTAGGACCGACCCGTTCCCGGCGGTGGCCGTGATCGCTGCCGTCCCGTCTGGCAGGACCGCCGCACCGACTGCCTCCAGCTCGCCCGGTGGTGCGACCGGACCGATCACCTCGTCTTCGACGAACGACGTACCGGGACCACTGATCCGGGCCTCGATCGCGGCCTCGGATGACCCGGGAGCCTGGTACGAGAAGCCGGCCACCGAGGTCCCGTCGGAGCCCCAGGCGGTGAACGGTTCGAGCAGGGGGTCGTCGGTCGGCGGCGTCAACTCGGTGGTGAACGAAAACGGCCCCGGAAGTGCTGCCTCGCCGAGCCAGCCCGAGTGAGGCGTGGCGAGGTCGCTCTCGGCACGACAGGCGGCCAGCACCTCCCCTTCGGCAGAGGCCGCGATCGAGACCGGCCCGACGCAGGGTCCGGCCTGGTCCGGCTCACCGAACGGCCCCCTCGGCGGCCTGATCGCCTGCTCGGCGACAGTGCCCGCTTCGTCGGCTCCCCAGAGCGCGATCGCAGCCCCGTT
>JAUMBO010000105.1:0-6436 GCA_032119635.1 Solirubrobacterales bacterium | reverse complement strand
TCCTCGTCCCCGACCGGCTTCTCCAGCGAAACGGGCGACTGGGCCGACCTCTTGATCGACTCGACCTCCTCGGGATCGATTCCGGTGACCTCTGCGATCTCGTCCGGGGTCGGCTCACGACCGAGTTCGGTGACCAGCTTCCGCTCGGCCCGACCGATCTTGTTGAGCTTCTCGACCACGTGGACCGGGATCCGGATCGTCCTCGCCTTGTCGGCGAGCGCCCGGGCGATCGCCTGGCGGATCCACCAGGTCGCGTAGGTGGAGAACTTGAAGCCCTTGCGGTAATCGAACTTCTCGGCCGCTCGTACCAGTCCCAGCGTTCCCTCCTGGATCAGGTCGAGGAAGGGCAGGCCCTGGTTGCGGTAGTTCTTGGCAATTGAGACGACAAGCCGGAGGTTCGACTCGACCATCTTCTGCTTGGCGTCGAGGTCGCCCTTCTCGATCCGCTTGGCGAGGTCGACCTCTTCCTGGGCGGTCAGCAGCCGGACCTTGCCGATGTCCTTGAGGAAGAGCTGGAGCGAGTCGGTCGTCATGTCCGGCTTCAGGTCCAGCGTCTCCTTCTTTCGACGCCGGCCCTTGCGGCCGTCCGAGCGCTCGGCATCGGCTGCCGAACCGACGCCCGGCTCGGCGTCCTCGACCAGCTCGATGCCCTGCTTCTCGAGGTGGCCGTAGAGGTCCTCGATGTCGGACTCGTCAAGCTCGACCTCAGAGACGGCCGTGGCCACGTCGCCGAAGGTGAGCACGCCGAGCTGCTGGCCACGGGTGACCAGGGTCTTTACCTCTTCGAGTTCCTGAAGCTCCGCTACAAGCATGTCGTCCTAATCAAAGTCGTTGGAATAACCGTTTTCTGGCACTGACCCGGCTCGCACGCCTCCTTGCGGTCCCCGGTGAGCCGGATCCCTGCCGGGAAACCCGTATTCACCTGCTGCCCGGGCATTCCTGCCGAGGCATCGAAACCCGCATTGGAGAGCGTCTACCGAGGGGATCTGCCTGAAATCAAGGATAACCGCTTCACTTAGTAAAGTCAAAGGATGCCGGCTCTCGCCCCACCCCTCGGTTAGCCCCTTGGCCTGCCCGGAACGAGAAGCCCCCGACCCGGCCCTCACGGGCCACGGTCCGAGGGCCTGGCTGAAGGCATTCTGGTTCAGGGCCTACCACGAGAACGTGACCGGCCTCTCGGCGATGGTCGCCTACAACCTGTTGCTGGCCGTCTTCCCCTTCTCCCTGCTGGTGCTCTTCGTCTTCAGCCAGGTGCTCCGGGTCGAGGGAATCGAGGAGAGCGTCTTCCAGGACCTGAACATGCTGTTCCCGGCGGCCGGCGAAGGCACGCTCCGGGACATCCTCTCGACCCTCAGGACCAACTCGGCGGCGATCGGGGTACTCGCCCTGGTCGCCTCGGTCTGGATCGGGGCCTCCTTCTGGGGCGCGATGGACACCGCCTTCTGCCGGATCTACCACGTCCGCTGCCGGGGCTGGTGGGAGCAGAAGAGGTTCTCGCTGAGCATGCTGCTGGTCGTTACCGCCTTCATCCTCGCCTCGATCGTCCTGCCGGCGGTCGAGGGAGCGATCCTCGGTTCGACCGAGAGCCTCCCGTTCGGACTTAACGAGATCCGGGGACTCGACGACATCGCCCTGATCTCGCTCGTCCTGTTGCTCAACTTCGCCGTCTGCTCACTGATCTTCTGGCTGGTCCCGAAAGGTCACATGCCGTGGCGGGCGGTCTGGCCGGGCGCTGTCTTCACCACCGTCATCTCGGGACTCGCCAACTGGACCTTTCCCCTGTACGTGGAGAACGTCTCGACCCTCAGCCTCTTCGGCACGACCGCAGCCTTCATCCTGATCGCCCTGCTCTGGTTCTACATCGTCTCGCTCACCCTGCTGCTCGGTGCGGTGATCAACTCGATCCGTCACGAGTACCGCGACACCGGAACGATGCCCTTCGCGGAGCTCCAGTCGGCCGCGCTGCCGGGCCTGCCGACGGCCGAGCCCTACCGCTCGCTGGCAGACGGCACGAACGGCCGGAACGGAAACGGGGTCGCAGTGCCCGAGGGAACGGAATCCGGTACCCCGGAGACCGAGACGCTCCCCGCCGCGCGACCCGGTTCCCGAACGTGACCATCGAGATCGAACTCGGGCCCGACCCCGTCCGGCGGGGCCTCGCTACCCACGGCCCGGTCGAGTGCGCCCAGACGGCCGTGGTCACCGTCGACGACGAGCTGTTCGAACGGATCTGGGCACCGTCGACCCTGGAGCTCCTCGCCCGGTCCTACTGGCGCTTCCTCAGCCGGATGTCGCTCGGCGCGATCAAGGTCTCGTACGGCCCGGACTCCCGGGAGGTCCACCTGTTCACCCGCCGGATCACCCTGCTCCGGTTCCACGCGCCGAAGTTCAGGACCGGGGACGAGTTCGGTGAGGTCGAGTGGCCGATCGCCCGGGGTCTGCTGGTCGCCTCCGAGGGCCGCGAGCAGGGCTACTTGAAGATGCGGGTGAGCCACGGCGAAGAGGGCCATCGGGACGGCAGCGAGAGCTTCACAGTGACCTCGGAAGTGGCCAACTTCTACCCCTGGATAAGGGGATCGGGCTGGTTCTCGCGTGTGGGCACCTGGCTCTACTCTCAGACCCAGTTCCGAATCCACATCTGGATCACGAAAGGTTTCCTCCGCTCGCTCTCCGACCTTCCGGCCGAGGTCCTCCGGCGGGGTGAGGACCCCGGCTCGACGCCCGAGGACGGTTAGGCGAAGTCCCGCTCGAGCTCGGCCACGGCGGCAGCCATCGCGTCGTGCATCGGGATCGGCTCGATCCCGAAGAGCTCCATCCCCGACCGGTCACGAACCACCGTCTCGGTAGTCAATCCCTCCACCAGCGGACGGGCCACCCCGGTGTCGACCGGTGTGACCAGGCCGATCCAGAGTGAGGAGAGCCTCGGGGACAGGACCGGGACCCGGATCATCACCGGGCGCCTGCGGCGCATCGCGTCGGCCATCTCACCCATCATGCCGCCGTAGCTGGTCAGGTCGGGACCCCCGATCTCGATCTCGCGACCTGTCCACGGGCCGGTCGGGGCGGCCGCGACCAGGTAGGCGATCACGTCGTCTATCGCGATCGGCTGGGTCTTCGTCGTGGTCCACTTCGGAGTGACCATCGCCGGCAGGCGACGGACGAGGTAGTAGATCGTCTGGAACGACTCGCTCCCTCCGCCGAGCACGACCGCGGCCCGGAAGTAGGTGACCGGAACCGTTCCCGAGGCCAGGATCCGGGCCGTCTCATGACGGGACTGGAGGTGGCGCGACTCCCCGGTTCCGAGGCCCCCCAGGTAGACGATCTGGGCGAGTCCTGCCCGCTCGGCCTCGCGGGTGAAGTTACGGGCACCGTCGCGATCGGCCTGTTCGAAGTCTCCCTCGTTGCCCCGGCCCATCGAGTGGACCAGGTAGTAGGCGGTCGAGACGCCGTCGAGCTTCCCCTCGAGCGAATCCGGGTCGAGCACGTCGCCCCGGACCACCTCGCAGCCGGCCTCGGTCAGGTCCTTCGCGGCCTCGGGCCGCCTGACCAGGCACCGGACGTCGTAGCCGGCCGCCACCAGGGCGAGAGCGAGCTTCCGACCTATGTAGCCGGTCGCACCGGCGATCAGGACCCGCTCAGCCATACCTTCCACCAGTCACCTCCCGGAGCTTCGCCCGATCGTGACGGGCCTCGATCTTCCTGACCGTTCCGGATCGCGAGCGCATGACGAGGGACTCGGTGGTCAGATCGCCGCCGTCGAGCCGCCGGACCCCGTTGAGCATGTCGCCATCGGTGACCCCGGTGGCGGCGAAGAAGACGTCCTCGCCGCCGACCAGGTCATCGGTGATCAAGATCCGTTCGAGGTCGTAACCGGCCTCGATCGCCGCCTTCTCCTCGGCCTCGTCCCGGGGCCAGAGGCGGCCGATCAGCTCGCCGCCCAGGCACTTGATCGCCGAGGCCGCGAGCACGCCCTCCGGCGTCCCTCCGATTCCCCAGAGCAGGTCGATCCCGGTGTTCTCGCTGACCGCCAGGAGGGCTGCCTGCACGTCGCCGTCGGTGATGAACCGGACGCAGGCGCCGGACTCCCGCACCTCGGCCACCATCTCTTCGTGGCGGGGCCGGTCGAGGATGGTCAGGGTCACGTCCTCGGTCGGGCCACCTTTTCGTTCGGCGATCGCGGTGATCACCTCGGGCAGCGGCCGTTCGAGGCTGATCAGGTCGGCGTACTCGGGCGGAGCGGCCATCTTCTCCATGTAGACGCAGGGACCCGGATCGAACATCGTTCCCCGCTCGGCCAGGGCGATCACGGCCAGTGCCCCGCCGAAGCCACGGGCCGTCAAGGTGGTCCCTTCGAGCGGATCGACCGCGATGTCGACCACCGGCGGGCTGCCGTCGCCGATCTCCTCGCCGTTGTAGAGCATCGGAGCCTCGTCCTTCTCGCCCTCGCCGATCACCACGGTGCCGTCCATCGGGACCGTGTCGAGCAACAGGCGCATCGCGTCGACCGCCGCCCCGTCGGCGGCTTCCTTGTCGCCCCTGCCGATCCAGCGGGAGGCTGCGAGGGCCGCAGACTCGGTGACCCTGACCAGCTCCAGGGCCAGGTTCCGGTCCGGCTTGCTACCGGATCGCACGTCCTGGGAGATGACCGACATCCCGACTGAGGCTATACGGCCGGGGACCCGGCTGTCCCTCGCAGGCCGGAGCTGGGCGGGCGCTGTACGCTGCCCCGGTGACCGAGCCGCGATGGGGACTCACGCTGCCGCTTCCCGGGGTGCCGCTGTCGGGGATGCGGGAGTTCGTCGAACTGGCCGAGGCCGAGGGCTACACCGACCTCTGGTCCGGCGAGACCGGTGGCCCCGACGGCTTCACACCGCTGGCGCTGAGCGCCGCCTGGACCGAGCGGATCCGGCTCGGGACGGGAATAGTCGGGGTCTTCCAACGGGGGCCGGCCCTGCTCGCACAGCAGGCCGCCGCCCTGACCGATGCCTCCGAGGGCCGTTTCGTACTCGGGATCGGTGCCTCCTCGGACCGGATGGTCGCCGGTTGGAACGAGATTCCCTACGAGAAGCCGTTGACCAGGGTCGAGACGACCCTCGATTTCCTCCGGGTCGCACTCTCGGGCGAGCGGACCCGGACCGGGTTCAAGCTGGAGACGGCCCCGGCCCACCCGACACCGATCGTGCTCGCCGCCCTGAGGGGCAAGATGCTCTCCCTGGCGGTCGAGAAGGCCGACGGCGCCTTCACCAACTTCCTCCCGCTCGGCGGGCTGCCGAAGGTCGCCGGGGCGGTAGCGGACGCAGGGTCTGGCTTCGAGCTGCTCTGCCGCTTCTTCTGCCTGCCCGGCGAACGGGAAGAGGTCGAGCCGCTGGCCCGGTTCATGTTCTCCTCTTACGTCACCGTCCCGGTCTACGCGGAGTTCTTCCGCTGGCTGGGGTACGGCGACGAGATCGGCCCGATGGTCTCGGCCTGGGAGGAGGGCGACCGCCAGAAGGCTGCGGCCGAGGCCCCATGGGAGCTGATCGAGGAGACCTTCCTGGTCGGCCCCTGGGAGGCGATCCGGGAACGTCTCGACCTCTACGTCGATGGGGGGATCACCCTCCCGGTGGTGACCCCGATCGTCACCCCGGACCGGATGGCCGAGGCGATCACGGCCCTCGCTCCGTCCAGCTGAAGGGCCCCAACCGGGCTCAGCCCGTGCCGATCGCCTCCGGGTTCGTCCAGACGGCCTTCCGCCACGGCGGGGTGATCGGGTCGAAGCGGGCCGGACGGACGAGCGACCCCGACCGGATCGTCTCCAGCGGCACCAGCCTGATCCCTCGCCTGCGGATCGTGATCGGATGGGCCCCACGATCGGCCGATGCCGCCCCGGCGTGACTGCCCCCGGCGACGAACCACCTGCCGGTCCATCTCCCCCACCCGCCCGGACTCCTTATTCCGAGTCCCTCCAGCGCCCGCTCGGCCCCCCTCAGGCCGGCATCGGCCGGCCAGTTGAGCACCGAGCGGCCGTGGGCATAACCGGAGTGGGACGACGCCCTTTGGGAGACCTCCCCGTCCGGCCCTACCCGGACCATGGCCGACTCCCAGTCGTGCCGGTGGTAGCCCCGCTCCGCAAACACCGGAACGCCCCGGAAGGTCGCGCTCTCGGGGTAGTAGGCCCAGTACTGGAGGTAGAGGTTGCCGGCGGCCGAACCCAGGCAGCCGGGCCGGTCGGCGTCGGTCCCGCCCTCCCGGCAATCGACGACCCGGGTGAACAGGGTCGCCGGCTCGCCGGCCGTGCTTCCCGACCTGGTCAGGCCCTCCCCTTCGGCGCAGTCTGGGCTGCGACAGGTACGAAAGTCGACCGGCATGCCGAGCAGGCCGTCCTCGAGGTGCAGCTCGGGAGCCAGGCGCTCGACCTCGCGGGCAATCTCATCCCCGTAAACGGAAGCCAGGCCCG
>JAUMBO010000104.1:0-2249 GCA_032119635.1 Solirubrobacterales bacterium | reverse complement strand
GGTGATGGCGATCAACGGCATCCCCCTCGTGTTCGGTGGCGGAACCACGAACCAGACGACCGAGGTCGTGAAGACCGAGGGAGTCGATCAGCGGGTCGGAGCGACGGTCATCGCACTCGCCACCGAGGTGATCGGCGGCGGCGAGGACGAGGAGAAGGCGACCGGCGGCTTCTTCGACACCGGAACCTCAGCCAGCGTCCAGTCGTCCCAGTCGTAGAAGGATGGCCCCGGTGAGCGAAGAGATCGCACTCAAGGGCTACCGCTTCCCGGCGTTCGGCAGTGAGGTCACGGTCGAGGCGTCCGGCCCGGAAGCCGAGGCGCTGCTCACGGCGGCCGCTGCCCTGGTGACCGAGGTGAGCGAGGGACTCACCAGATTCGACCCGGCCAGCGAGCTCAGCCGGATCAACGCCGATCCCCTGGGCACCGTCGAGGCGAGTCCTCTGATGATCAGGTTCGTCGAGGCGGCACTCCGGTCTTCGGAAATGACCGGCGGCCTCGTCGACCCGACCCTCCTGCCGGAGGTCGAGAACGCCGGCTACTCCCACTCGATGGCGGGAAGCGAATCGGTCGGCTGGGTCCCGGGCACCGGACCTGAGAGGACAGACGACGCAAGGGAAGCGAAGGACACCCCCGCCGGGCGGTGGAGGAGCCTTTCTATCGATCCCGAACATGGTCTCCTGACCCGCGGGCCGGGTGTCAGGCTGGATGCCGGCGGGATCGGCAAGGGTCTGGCGGCCGATCTGGTTGCCGAGTTGATGCAGGACTCGAACGTCGAGGCCTGGTCGGTGGACTGCCTGGGGGACGTGCGAATCGGGGGCACCGCCGGTGAGGTTCGACCGGTCACGATCGGCTCCCCGCTCCCGGGCGAGGACCCGATCGAGGTCCTCGACATCCGGCAGGCAGGGATCGCAACCAGCGGCACCACGAAAAGGGCCTGGACCGACACCGACGGGACGACCGCCCATCACCTGATCGATCCACGGACCGGCCGACCGGCCGCGGGCGACCTGATTCAGGCGACCGCCATCGCACCGACTGCAGTCGAAGCCGAGGCGAGGGCCAAGGCTGCCCTGCTCTCCGGTGACGTGGAGAGGTGGCTACCCGGAGGAGGTGTCGTGGTCGACCTCGACGGCCGCATCCACCGGATCCCTCCCGTTGACGAGGCCGCCTGATGGAAGAGTTCTTCTCACAGATCTTCTGGATGCTCGGTCGTGGGTCCGGGACGGCGGCGATGGTGCTGGCCGGACTTGCGGTGACCGCCGGACTACTCGCCGGCCGAAACAAACCCCTCCGCCTCAAGGGCATTACCGAGAAGAAGGAACTGCACGAGGCGCTCTCCCTGGCGACGATCGTCGCGATCATCGCCCACGGGGCCTTCCTTGCCCTGGACCCCTGGCTCGAAGCCGGGATCGCCGGCGTGCTGGTCCCTTTCAACATGGACTACCGGCCCTTCTTCAGCGGAATCGGCGTGATCGCAGCCTGGGGCCTGGTCGTGCTCGGCCTCTCCTACTACGCGAGGACCTGGATCGGGGTTTCGCGCTGGCGGATCGCGCACCGATTCACCGCCCTGTTCTGGATTCTCGGCCTGGTCCACACCTTCGGGGCGGGGACCGATGCCTGGCAGCCCTGGCTCTGGATTCCGGTCGCCCTCAGCTCAGGACCCGCATTGGTGCTGCTGGTGATGACTCTGGTGAAGAGGGGACGGGGCGGAAGCGGGCAGGGCGCCCGGGAACCGGAAGCTCGGGACGAGGAACTGTCTGACCCCCGCCCCCCGGTGACCGCCGCTACTGCGGCGCCATCCTCAGCGCACCGTCCAGCCTGATCACCTCTCCGTTCATCATCGGATTCTCGGTGACGTGGCGGGCGAGGGCCGCGAACTCAGCCGGAATGCCGAGGCGGTTGGGGAAGGGAATAGTGTCACCGAGTGCCTTGCGGGCATCCTCGGGCAGCAGGGCGAGCAGCGGCGTGTCGAAGAGGCCAGGGGCGATCGTCACCACCCGGATCCCGTAGCGGGCCATGTCGCGGGCAGCCGGAAGGGTGAGACCGACGACCCCGCCCTTCGAGGCGGCGTAGGCCGTCTGACCGATCTGGCCGTCGTAGGCTGCGATCGAGGCCGTGTTGATGCAGACCCCTCGCTGGGAATGGTCATCGGGTTCGTTACCGATCATGTTCGCGGCAGCCAGCCGGAGCACGTTGATCGTCCCCATCAGATTGATGTTGATCGCCCACTCGTAACCCTCGAGCGGCGC
>JAUMBO010000103.1:0-3241 GCA_032119635.1 Solirubrobacterales bacterium | reverse complement strand
ACTCCGCCGAGACCAGGCTGGCCCGGAAGGCCGAGGGGTACGGGATCGAGGGCGAACAGGTCGACGGCATGGACCTGCTGGCGGTCCGGGATTGCGTCTCCCGCCACGTCGAGGCGACCCGGGCCGGAGGCGGACCGACCCTGATCGAGGCCTCGACCTACCGCTACCGCGGCCACTCGGCCGCCGACCCAGAGGTCTACCGGGAGAAGAGCGAAGTCGAGGAGTGGCGGGAGAAAGACCCGATCGAGGGCTTCGCCGCCCGCTGCATCGCGGCCGGGGTACTGGGCGAGGACGACGTCGAGGCGCTCCGAGCCGAGGCCGACCGCGTGGTCGTCGAGGCGGTCGAGTTCGCCGACGCCTCGCCCGAGCCGGAGCTCGACTCGCTCTACGAGGACCTCTACGTGCTCGGCGAGAACACCGGCTGGTACGCCGTCGACGAGCGCTCTCCCGAGCCGTACCGGGGCGAAGCACCCGACGAGGCTCCGGAGGTCTCCCGCCGGCTGGCCGAGCAGGGGGCCGACCGCGTGGTCGAGCGCGAAGACAACGTCCGGCCGGGGGTAAGGCGTTGAGCGACCAGCCCCGACTCCGCGAGGCCCTCCGGGATGCGATGGCCGAGGAGATGCGCCGCGACCCGGACGTCTTCGTGATCGGCGAGGACGTCGCCGTCTTCCAGGGCTCTTTCAAGGTGACTGAGGGTCTGCTCGACGAGTTCGGCGAGCGCCGGGTGGTCGACACGCCGATCTCGGAGAACTCGCTGGTCGGCCTCGGGGTCGGGGCCGCGATGGCCGGGCTCCGGCCGGTGGTCGAGCTGATGACGGTCAACTTCGCCCTGCTCGCGCTGGACCAGATCGTCAACCACGCCGCCGCGATCCCCTACATGTTCAATGGTCAGGTACGGGTCCCGATGGTGATCCGGATGCCAGGCGGGGGCGGACATCAGCTCGGTCCCACCCACTCCCACTCCTTCGAGGCCCTCTTCCTCCAGATCCCGGGCCTGCTGGTCGCCTGCCCTTCCACCCCGGCCGATGCCAAGGGAATGCTGAAGGCCGCGATCCGCGACGACAACCCGGTCGTCTTCATCGAGCACGAGAGCCTCTACGGGATGCGGGGCGAGGTGCCCGAGTCCGACGAGGTGGTGAACTTCGGCCGAGCCGCGATCCGGCGAGAAGGGGGCGACGTCACCCTGGTCGGGATCCTGAAGATGGCCCACGTGGCCGAGGAGGCGGCGAAAATCCTCTCCGAGGAGCACGGGATCGAAGCCGAAGTGATCGACCCGCGGTCGCTCCGCCCACTCGACCTCGACACGATCCTCGAATCGGTCGCAAAGACCAATCGGGCCGTGATCGTCGAGGAGGGCTGGCCCCACGGCGGGGTCGGTGCCAACCTCTCGACCCTGATCACCGAACAGGCCTTCGACCACATCGACGCCCCGATCCAGCGGGTCACCGGGGCGGACGTGCCGATGCCGTACTCGAAACGGCTCGAACAGGCCGCGATCCCCCACGCCGGAAGCGTGGTCGAGGCTGCCCTCGCGACGATGGAGGGAGTCCGGTGACCGATCAGATCGTGATGCCGCGCCTCAGCGATTCGATGGAGGAGGGCCTGATCCTCGCCTGGCTGAAGTCCGACGGCGACCGGGTCGAGGTCGGCGACGAGCTGGTCGAGATCGAGACCGACAAGGCCAGCATGGTCTACGAGTCCGACCTCGCCGGGGTGCTGGAAATCCTGGTCCCCGAGGGCGAGGCGCGGCCGGTGGGCGAGCCGATCGCCAGGGTCGCCGAGGGAGCCGGGGAAGGGGCCGCCCCGGCGCCAGCCGAACCGACCGCCGTTCCGGACGGCCCGGTGGTCGAAGATGCCACCGAGCCGGAGCCACCCTCCCCTGCCCGGCCAGCTCCGTCCACGCCCTCACCGGTCGCTTCGCAGGCCCCCGCCCGGGATCAGGACTCCGAACGGGTCCGGATATCACCGCTCGCCGCGCGGCTCGCCCGCGAAAAGGGACTCGACCCCTCGACCATCGAGGGTTCCGGGCCGAACGGACGGATCATCAAGGCCGACGTCGACCGGACGCTCGCTGCTGCGGCTCCGCCCATCCCGAACGAACCGGTCCCCGCCCCGCGGGCCGATGAGCCTGCCAAGGGCGAAACGACGAGGGTCGAGCTCGACCGGACCCAGCAGACGATCGCCCGCCGGATGGCCGAATCGAAGGCGACCGTCCCCCACTTCTACCTCCGTACGGTGGTCGACATGACCCGGGCGGTCGAGGTGAGGGACGCCTTCAAGGCCGCCTCCGAGCCGGACGTCCCGGTCCCTTCTCTGAACGACATGGTGGTCAAGGCGGTCGCGCTCGCCCTCCGGCACCACCCGAGAGCCAACTCGACCTACCGCGACGGGGCGCTCGAACTCTTCTCCCGGGCCAACGTCGGCATCGCGGTCGCCTCGGACGGCGCCCTGATCGTGCCCGTGATCTCCGACGCCGACCATCTCGAACTGAGAGAGATCGCGACCGAGTCGCGCCGGCTGGCCGAGCGGGTGAGGACCGGCGAGGTCACCCCGCCGGAGCTCTCGGGCGGGACCTTCACGATCACCAACCTCGGGATGTACGGGGTGAGGAGCTTCGACGCCGTGATCCACGGCGGCCAGGCCGCGATCCTCGCGGTCGGTGAGATCTCGGAGCGGGCCCTCGTCAGGGAGGACGAGGTCGTTGCGGCAATGCTGATGGACCTCTCCCTGGCCTGCGACCACCGTGTCCTCTACGGAGCCGACGCGGCCGAGTTCCTCGCCGAGATCAGGGCCAACCTCGAAGAGCCGGGCCTGCTCGCGTGAGGAGCCTCCGGGCCCGGAAGCCGCGACGGCGACGGTCCCGCAGTCAGCGGGCCGAATCCCCCGGAACCCACCGCTCGGCCGCCGTCCGGGCGAGTGCCGGCACGGCCTTCTCAGCCGGGGTCGCAGCCAGCGCCGGGACGGCATTCTCGGCCGGAATCCTGACCAGCGCCGGGACGGCCTTCTCGGCCGTGGTCGCCTTCAGCTCCGGCATCTTCGGCTCCGGGCTGGTCGCCTTCTCCTCGCTCTGCGTGGCATGCATCGGCTGCTCGCGATGCTTCGCCTGCCTCGGCTGTCTCGACTGCGATGGGTGCGTCGGCTGTGTTGGCTGTTTCGGGTTGAAGGGCGAGCGGTGGAAGTTCGGGGTCCGAAAGAAAGGGGCCGGCTGACCGGCCCGGGGACACTCGAGTCGGTCTGGCTC
>JAUMBO010000102.1:0-4106 GCA_032119635.1 Solirubrobacterales bacterium | reverse complement strand
ATCTCGACGGTGAATTCCAGACATCCTTCACTGATGCTTGCCTGGAGCGTGGTCCCGGCTCTGTCAATAACGGTGGTAGTTGCGCTCGCCTTTCCGTTCGCGACCAGGACCAACACGGGAGTGAGCCTGAAACCGATGCAGACGGTCTACTGGCAGCTCAGCCAGCGCGAGCGCGTTTCAATGGATGAATGACATCGTCGGCCAGCCGAATTGGAAGGTGCTACTCACTCACATGCGAAAGAGGCGGCCGATCCGGGCCATCAGCTTCATCGGTAGAAGTTCCCTCTTTCTCGAGGGAGCAGGGTTCCGGGGTAGTTCATCATCGCCATCGACATTCAGAGCGCTTTCTCCATCGACCTTATGTGGACCACTTAACCTCGGCACCTCGGCCCACTCAGAAGATCCATGACAGGTCCGGAAGCCCCTGATACGGTGGTCGGTATGGAAGGGTCCGAGGCAGAGGAAGCCGTCTGGGAGCGGCTTCAGCGGGAAGAAGGCTTCAGGGGATGAGCAGCTGGCTCGGAGTGGCCGTCGTCTGCCTGGTGATCGGGGTGGTAATCGGGCTGGTCACCGGGTTTGCCGGGGTGGAGATGTCTTGGTGGTACTTCGTGGTCGTCGGAGTGCTGGTCGCAACCATCGCGAGCGTCTGGGAGGCTTACAGTCGGCGGAAGAAGGCCTCGAGCCAGACCGAGGTCGCAGAAGAGGCCCCCGAGCCTCAGCCGAAGTCGGGCCCGCCGACCGGGTAAGTCCACAGGTAGCCAGCGCGCCCGCTCCGGCGGGGTCGCGATGGCCGCAGGGACGCGTGGGGTCCGGTCAAGGCGGTCGCGGAATCGAGGGTTGTGAGGCGGCGATCGTCCCGGGGGACGGATCGGGCCCCCGCTATGCCTCTCGGAAAGCCGGTGGTTTCCTGGCGGAACGAGTTCTGTCTGGCCTAGGATCGGCTCGATGCGAGTCGAACTCACCCTTTCTCGTCTGCCCTTTGTCTCGTGGCCCGGCTCGGTTCAGCCCTTGCCCGAAGTTGGCGCCCAGCGATGAACCTCCTGATCCAGGTCGGGCTGATCGAGCTGGCAATCGCCGCGCTGCTCGGCTGGGCGGTCGTGGTCCGCTCCGAGAAGCCGGAGTGGATTCAGCGGATCGGAATAGTCCAGCCCCACCGGATCCTCCAGATCCACCTCGACTACATAATGATGGGCCTGATCGCGATCGCGGTCGGGGTCGTACTGCCGGACATCCCCAAGCCGGCCGCCTGGCTCTTGGCGTTCGGGACTTTTGTAAACCCCTTCCTGTTCGTCCCGCTCGCCTTCTCCAGGAATGCCGACGGGAACCTCCTCTACAGGCTCGTTTCCGTCATCTCGTTTGCGGCGATCTCGGTCGCCTTGGTCTGGGCCGCGATCCTCGGCCCCGGCTTCTAGCCGACTCCTCGCCTACGGGGTGGCCGGCGGGCCAGGCGGCGCGAATGGGCAGAGGGGCAGCCTGAGCGGGCTCGGCTGCCTGCCGGTCACGATGAACCTCGTGATCGGGTCGTTGACGCAGGACGACTCGACCGAGGTCCAGTTGACGTGCTGCCAGCCGTCGAACCGGACCAGGCCGGCCCGGGGGAAGGAGGCCGCCATCTGGGTCGTCCAGGGAGCAGGAGTCGCCCCGTCGCCGGTCGAGCCGGAGATCAACACGTTCTGGGCCCTCCGGGCGATCCGTGCGAACCTGGGCGCGCTGGTAAGCGGTACCGGGTCCGGCCTCAGGGAGCCGAGGCCGGCCGAGTTGGGTAACAGCGCGGCCGTATTGCCGGCATTCCAGGGGAAGTTCCTCACGTTGTTGAGGAGGATCCTCCTGGCCACCCCGCTCGGGACCTTGCCGTCTGCGTAGTCGAGGTGGTTGACGATCCGGAGGGCTATATCCTCGTTTGCGGCATCGTAACCGGCTCTGTCGCTACCTATCTCAGGGGAGAAGGGGCCCTCTTCCTCGACCTCCTCGACCGCCTCCCGGATGGTTTCGAGGGCCCGCTCGCGCGAGTCCCCACCCGCCCGGGCCTGCTTGATCGCGTCGATGACCTCCTGAATATCTTTCCATTGAGCCTGAGCGACCGTCTTCTGCGCGACGTACATCTCGAACATCCATTGGGTTAGAGAGGGGCCAACCTCGGGAACCGGCCCGTTCAGCCTCAGGTCGTCCCTCGTGGCGTAGATCTCGGCGGCGAAGGCCGGCCTTACCTCTGGCTTCGCCATGACCTTCAGCGCCCGATCGGTCGCCTGGCCCCTGCCCCGAGCGAACTCCCTCCATCCCCGCCGTGGGTCGACGCTCCCGTCGAGCAGGATCGCCCGGAGCCTCCCCGGGTAGCGGAGCGCGTAGACGTACCCGATCCGGGATCCGTAACTTGCGCCCCAATAGGTGAGCCTCCTGTCTCCGACCGCCCTTCGCATCCTGTCCAGGTCGCGGACGACGTTGTTGGTGCCCATGTGTCGGGCGATACCGAGGTTCCTCGAAAGGCATTGACGTGCGTTTTTCTCCTCCAGCTTTCGGGATTGGGGGAAGAGCTTGAGCCAGTCGGACCTTGTCGGAAGGCCGGTCGCGGGGAGGGGGCTGGGGGGCGGGGTGGCTGCCCTGCAGCCCCGGATCGAAGGCCGGGACAGGCCGACTCCCCGGGGATCCCACGAGATGAAGTCGAAGTGGCGCCTGACCGAGGCCGGGAGATCAACGGCTCCTGCGATCGCCTCAACTCCGGATGCCCCGGGCCCTCCGGGGTTGTAGAAGAGCGTTCCCCTTCTGACCCCGGTTGCCGGCACCTTCACCGCAACGAGGGTGACCGTCTTGCCGTTCGGCCTGGAGTAGTCCCGCGGGAGCACGATCTTGCCGACCCTCAAGCTCGGCAGCTTTGGAATCACCCCGGGCGCGGGGCCCCATTTGAATTTGCCCAGGCGCTGCTTCTCGGCGGCCTGGGCGGGGCCGACGAGGCCCAAGAGCAAGCCGAAAGCCCCGAGCAGGAGCATCGCCCTTATCGAGATCCGAATACCTGCCGCTCGCCCCTTACCCATCTGCTTCGCCCTCCCCCTGATTCGGCAGGCCGATCCTGCCGTGGAGAGGCACGGTACACCAGGAGCCGGTGCGCAACGGAACCGGGCCGCTCGGCTAGGGGATGGCCGGCGGGCCAGGCGGCGCGAATGGGCAGAGGGGCAGCCTGAGCGGGCTCGGCTGCCTGCCGGTCACGATGAACCTCGTGATCGGGTCGTTGACGCAGGACGACTCGACCGAGGTCCAGTTGACGTGCTGCCAGCCGTCGAACCGGACCAGGCCGGCCCGGGGGAAGGAGGCCGCCATCTGGGTCGTCCAGGGAGCAGGAGTCGCCCCGTCGCCGGTCGAGCCGGAGATCAACACGTTCTGGGCCCTCCGGGCGATCCGTGCGAACCTGGGCGCGCTGGTCAGTGGTACCGGGTCCGGCCTCAGGGAGCCGAGGCCGGCCGAGTTGAACAGGCTGAAGAGCGTGTTCGAGGCGTAGAAGGGGTAGTTCCTCACGTTGTTGAGGAGGATCCTCCGGGCCACCCCGCTCGGGATGTTGCCGTCGGCGTAGTCGAGGTGGTTGACGATCCGGTTGGCCAGCGCCGTGTTTGCCGCAGCGCCACCAGCCCGGCCGCTCTCTATCTCCGGATAGAAGGGGCCCTCTTCCTCGACCTCCTCGACCGCCTCCCGGATGGTTTCGAGGGCCCGCTCGCGCGAGTCTCCACCCGCCCGGGCCTGCTTGATCGCGTCGATAACCGCCTGAATCCTGGTCCATTGGTCCTGGGCGATCGTGTTCTGCCCCACGAAAGCCTCGAAGGCCCATTGGGTCAGGGGGCTGCCATTGGCTTGGGTAACTGGCCCGTTGAGCCTCAGGTCATCCCTCGTGGCGTAGATCTCGGCGGCGAAGGCCGGCCTTACCTCTGGCTTTGCCATGACCTTCAGCGCCCGGTCGGTCGCCTGGGTCCTGCCCCGGGCGAACGCCCTGTATCCCCGCCGTGGGTCGACGCTCCCGTCAAGCAGGATCGCCCGGAGCCTCCCCGGGTAGCGGAGCGCGTAGACGTACCCGATCCGGGATCCGTAACTTGCGCCCCAATAGGTGAGCCTCCTGTCTCCGA
>JAUMBO010000101.1:40384-53244 GCA_032119635.1 Solirubrobacterales bacterium | reverse complement strand
CCGTGGTCTCCCCCGGGTCTATGACCCGGTTTCCTCTAACTCTTCTCGTAGAGCCTGTCACATCGTTGTCGCCGGTACACAAACATTGGCGACGGATATGACGGAGTATCGATCGACCTTCCCGAGAGAAGATCGATTCGGGCTCAAACACTTCCTCGACCCGAAGGCCGATTCCGTGCACGCTGCTCAGTTTTCAAAGACCGCCTCGGACACCCGCCGCCTTACGACGGGACTCCTTCCACTTGGGGCCGACAGGCGCCGGATCCCAGAGGGCCAGCCAGTATAGCGCGCGGGTGGCCGTCTGTCCAGCCCCTGGCGTTCCTACTCGGCGTTACGGACGAATCTCACAAAGTTCCGCTTGCCGACCTGGACGACCTTGCCGTCGAGATCGGCCGCCGGAAGATCGAGGGTATCGGGGGAAACCGGCTCCCCATCGAGCTTCAGGCCGCCCTGGGAGATCACCCGGCGGGCCTCGCTGCGGGAGATCCCGAAGGCGTCTGCGACCTCGGCCGGGAGATGGACCTCGACGTCGTCGATCGGATGCTCCGGAACGTCGGTCGGTATCTCGTGGCGCACGAACAAGCGGTCGAAGGACTTCTCGGCCTCCTCCCCGGCTCCGGTGCCGTGGAAGCGATCTACCACCCGGCGTGCGAGATCCCGCTTGGCCAGATTCGGTGATTCGAAGTCGCCGCCCTCCCCGGCGAGCAGTAGCTGACGGTACTCCGGCATCGCCGAGTCCGGGATGCTCATCAACTTGCCGAACATGTCGTCCGGGGTGTCGTTGAAGGCGATGTAGTTCCCGAGGCTCTTCGACATCCGCTCGACGCCGTCGGTCCCGGGAAGGATCGGCAGGGTCATGATCGCCTGCTGGGGCCGGTCGAAGGCCGCCTGGACTTCACGGCCGAAGAGCAGGTTGAAGGTCTGGTCGGAGCCGCCAAGCTCGAGATCGGCATCGATCGCGACTGAGTCGTAGCCCTGGAGCAGTGGATAGATCAGCTCGAGCGCCGAGACTGGCTTGCCCGCCGACATCCGGTTGCGGAAATCCTCCCGCTCGAGAAGCTGGGCTATCGTCGTCGTCGCGAGGAGTCCGAGCAGCTCACCGGCCGGCATGTCGAGCCACTCGCCGTTCAAGCGGATCTCGGAGCGTTCCGGGTCGAGAATCCTGAAGGCCTGCTCGGCGAAGGTCCGGGCGTTCTCCTCGATCTCCTCCTGGCTGAGGATCGGGCGCTCGGTAGAGCGTCCGCTCGGGTCGCCGACTCGGGCCGTGAAGTCCCCGATGATCAGAACCACCTGGTGCCCGGCATCCTGAAACTCCCGCAGCTTCGTGAGGACCACCGAGTGACCAAGGTGCAGATCGGGCGCCGTCGGATCGATTCCGAGCTTGACCCTGAGCGGGCGATCGAGGGCGAGCAACTCTGCCAGTCGACCCTCCGGAAGGCACTCGACCGCCCCTGACGCGAGAAGATCTGCCTCGCCGCCTCCATCCGGGCTCTGAGATTTCCCATTTCCGACCATCGGGCGCAATGCTAGACTCGCTGGAGGGTCGCGGCTTTCTGGCTGGCCTTCTTCACACCGGCCCCCGTCGACCCCCAGGCGATACGTGCGACAGCGATGGACCCCTCGGAAACCGACAAGCCGAGCCGAAATGGAAACGGCTCTTCACGCCGCAACGGAGCCGGCACCCCTCGCGAGACGGCGAGCGTAGCCTCGGGTCGAGAGGGCAGGGCCGAGTCGAACGGTGCGGGCTCCCCGGAGGAGGGTCCGACCGGAACGGCAGCCCCGGAAACGACGGGGAATGACCTGGACACTCCTGACGCGGGCGAATCGCGACAAAACGGAGCTGGCAGAGCCGCAGCCAATGGCAGTGAACCGGCCTCCGGCGACCCTGCCGGGGCCACGGACCCTGGAGTTCCCGCGGCCGCTTCGGTCCTCAGGCGACCCAAGGACACTCGTCTTCACCGTGTAGAGCGTGTCGGCCAGGTGAGCGGTTTCTCGGACGGCTCCTCCGGCAGCCCGCGCATCAAGGTGCTCAGGGTGCTCTTCGTCCTGTTCGGTCTCGGGATCCTCGCCATGGCGAGCGTGCTGTTCGGCATGGTCATGGCCGTCTCCCAGGACCTGCCGGCGATCGAGAAGTACACCCAGTTCACCGAGGGGAAGAACTCGGTCCTGACGGACAGCGAAGGAGAAGTGATCAGCGAGATCTCCTCGAACGAGAACCGGTTCCTGCTCGAGCCCGGGGAGATATCCCCGAACATGAAGAACGCGGTGGTTGCGGTCGAGGACGCCAGGTTCTACGAACACCGCGGAGTCGACTACCAGGGACTTGCCAGGGCGATCGTCCAGGACGTTCTCTCCTTCTCGTTCAAACAAGGGGCATCGACGATTACCCAGCAGCTGGTCAAGCAGGCGCTCGAGGCTCAGGACGAGCGGACCGTCTTCCAGAAGCTGCGGGAGATCTCGCTCGCGTACCACATCGAACGTCAATGGACCAAGGACAAGATCCTCACCGAGTACCTGAACTCGGTCTACTTCGGTTCCGGCGCCTACGGGATTGAGGCGGCGGCCCGGACCTACTTCGGTGCTGCCCATCCGGAGTGCGGGGCCGAGGGCGACCCTTGTGCCGCCCTGCTCTCGCCCGCTGAGTCGGCGATGCTCGCCGGGATCATCCAGAACCCGTGGGGCTATGACCCCAAGTTCAACCCGAAGTCTTCGCTCGGGCGCCGCAACCTCGTCCTCGACCGGATGTACGAGCAGGGCTTCATCACGGCCGCCCAATTCGAGGAGGCGCGCGCCGAGCCCCTGCCTCCGCCGAGCACGGTCGAACCCCCGAAGGTCAACTCGGAGGCCCCCTACTTCACGTCCTGGGTCAGGCAGCAGCTGGTCGACAAATTCGGGGCGGGCCGAACCTTCTTTGGAGGGCTGACATTCAAGTCGAGCCTCGACATGGAGATGCAGCGAGCGGCCGAGGATGCCGTCTACTCGACCCTCGGCGGAATCGGGCCCGACGCCGCCGTGGTCGTGATCAACAACGAGGACGCCACGATCGACGCGATGGTGGCCGGCGAGGACTTCGACTCGAAGCCGTTCAACCTGGCGACCCAGGGCTACCGACAGGTCGGCTCGACGGTCAAGGCGTTCGTCCTGGCTGCCGCCCTCGAGCAGGGCGTCTCGCCCTCCGCGGTCTACGAATCGGCACCCCAGTTATTCAGCTTCGGAAAACGGGGCAAGGAACTCTTCCCGGTCAACAACTACGAGGACAACTACCTCGGTTCGGCATCGCTGGCGACCGCCACCACCTATTCCGACAATTCGGTCTACGCCCAGCTAGGTCTCGAAACGATCGACGGCGGCACCCGTCACATCGCGAGGGTGATGCACCGGATGGGAGTCCAGGACCGGATCAACCTGAACCCGGCGATGGTCCTCGGCACCTCCGAAGTGACCCCGCTGCAGTGGACGTACGCCTTCTCGACCCTTGCCAACGACGGCTACCGGGTCAGCGGGTCGCTGGCGCCCGAACCGGGGCGCAGTCCGGTCGCCTACACCAGGGTCACCGATTCGGACGGCAAAACGGTTCGGGGCGGTGACAACCGGGTCATCTCGAAGGAGGTCCTCTCGCCCGAGGCCGCCGGAACGGCCAAGTCGCTGCTGGCCACCGTAATGGGCAGCGGGACCGGCACCAACGCGAGCGTCGGCGACGATTCCCAGTGGGGCAAGACCGGAACGACCGAGAACAACAGCAACGCCTGGTTCTGTGGCGCGATCACTGAGGTGACTGCCTGCGTCTGGGTCGGTTACGCCGAGGGCTACCAGGAGATGACCACCGAGTACGGCGGCAACCCGGTCGACGGCGGCACCTACCCGGCCATCATCTGGGCCAGGGTGATCGAGGCCTGGATGGCGATCGCTGCGGCGCGGGCGATCGAAGCCGAGACGGGTGAGAGCGCCACCGACTCGCTCGGCTCGGTTGGGGGAACGACCTACTCACCGGCTCCGGCCTCTCCCGTTCCAGCTGCTCCCGTCGCCCCGGCTCCGGCGACACCGGCCCCTGCTGGTCCTGCCGCTCCGGCGGCCCCGAGTGGCGGAGCCACCTCAGGAGGCTCCTCAGGCGGATTCACGCCCTGAGCCAGGCGCAGGCCTGTAGTCGTCAGAGGCTTGTCAAGCGCCCAGAGGCCTCCTCGAACTGGAGCTCGAGGCTCTGCGGGGAAGTCGATCCCCGCCCCTTCTTCGCCTCGATGGCCACCTCGGCCACGAGCAGCCGGTCGAGACCGTCGAAGAGATGCTCCGAATAACCCGACAGCTCCTCAGGGGAGAGGTCGGTCGGCCGGCGGTCGGCCTCCAGGCAGTCGGCCACCAGCTGGCCGACGATCCCGTGGGCCTCGCGAAACGGGACGCCGCGTGAGACGAGCAGGTCAGCGATCTCGGTCGCCATCAGCCACTCGTCTGCTGCGGCCTCGGAAAGCTTCGAGCGGTCGAACTCCAGCCCCCGGATCATCCCGGTGGCCATCTCGAGGCTGCCGGTCACGGCCATGATCGCATCGTGGAGCGGGCGCTTGTCCTCCTGCATGTCCTTGTTGTAGGTCAGCGGCAGGCCGTGGAGCACCCCGAGCAGACCGGAGAACGCAGCGCCCAGCATCGGGGCCTTCGCCCTCAGGATCTCGGCAGAATCCGGGTTCTGCTTCTGGGGCATGATGCTCGACCCGGAGGTGAACGGTTCGGCCAATCGGCAGAATCCGAACTCGGAACTCGACCAGATGACCAGCTCCGACCCGAGTCGGGAGAGATGGGTGCCGCAGATCGCCGCGGCGGACAGATAGTCGAGAACGAAGTCACGGTTGGAGGTCCCGTCGATCGAGTTCCGGGAACAGGACTCGAAGCCGAGCTCGGCAGCAAGGGCATCGCGGTCGAGCTCCCAGTTGACCCCGGCCAGGGCTCCAGAGCCGAGTGGCATCACGGAAGCGCTTCGGACCGCCTGCCGGAAGCGGACGTGGTCGCGATCGAACATCCAGAAGTAGGCCATCAGGTGGTGTCCCAGATAGACCGGCTGCGCCCGCTGGAGGTGGGTGTAGCCCGGCATCACCCAGTCGGCGTGGTTCCGGGCGAGGTCGAGCAGCGCTTCCATGAGCGCGGCCAAGAGGCCTTCCGTCCTCTGGCCGGCATCGAGAACGGCGAGCGCAAGGTCCGTCGCCACCTGGTCGTTCCTCGACCGACCGGTGTGGAGCTTGGCGGCAGCCGGGCCCGCAATCTCGCCGAGCCGCCGCTCGATCGCCATGTGGACGTCTTCGTCGGAGTCGTGCTCGGGGAAGGTCCCGTCGGCGAACTCGAGACCGATCTGCTCGAGCCCTTCGCGCAGGCGGTGGAGCTCGTCGGCTTCGACGATGCCGAGCCGTTCGAGCTCGACGGCATGGGCTGCCGACTGGCGGATGTCGTAGGGCGCGAGCCAACGGTCGACCGGCAGTGAGCGATTCATCTGCCAGAAGGAAGGATCCGGCCCCTCCCGGAACCTCGATGCCTTCGAGGGGTCACGCATCGAGTGCCTCCTCGAGGGCGACGGCGACCCGGTCGATGTCCTCCGGAGAGAGACCGGCGTGGAACGGGAGAGCGAGCGATCGCGCGCTGGCCGATTCGGCGACTGGGAAGTCACCAGGGCCATAGCCGAACTCAGCGAACTGGGGAAAGAGGTGAATCGACGGAAGGTAGGCCTTGCTAGGGATGCCGGCCGTGCCGAGCCTCTCGATCACTCCGTCACGATCGACCCCGTCGGGAACCATCACCGGGTAGACGAACCAGCTCCGTACCGCCTGGCCGTGGCCCGGAGTCGGCAGAGTAAGACCCGTGGTCTCTCCGAGCCGGGAGGCATACAGGGCAGCGACCTCGGCACGCCTGGAGAGGATTTCGTCCAGACGCTCGACCTGGGCCACCCCGATCGCAGCCGCAAGGTCGGACATTCGGTAGTTGAACCCGAGTCCGGTGTGGTCCATTCGGCTCATGTCCGGCGAGCGGCCCTGGTTCCGCTCCGACCTGGCCCGTTCGGCCATCTCCGCAGTCGGGCAGACGAGGATTCCGCCCTCCCCGGTCGTGATCTGCTTGTTGGCGTAGAAGGCGAAGGCGGCAGGGCTTCCCCGACTGCCGACCTGCCGACCCTCGGTATCGATCGCGCCGATCGCCTGAGCCGCGTCCTCGAGCAGACCGAGGCCCCGCTCTCCGGCCAGTGACTCGAAGGCCCTCATATCCGAGGGGTAGCCGAAGATGTCGATCGGCAACAGGCCGACGGTGTCTTCTTCGATCGCCTCTGCCGCCCTGGCCGGATCGAGGCCGAGCGTAACGGGATCGACGTCTGCGAAACGGGGCTTCACACCCTCGTAGAGCAGAGCATTCGCGCTGGCCACGAAGGTGAAGGGCGAGAGGACCACGGAGTCGCCCCTCCCCCAGCCCAATGCCCGGACCCCGAGATGGAGGGCGGCCGTCCCGCTATTGGTGGCCACGGCGTGATCGACCCCGAGCCAGGCGGCGAAATCGTTCTCGAACCTCTCCAGCATCGGACCGAGGGAGAGCCGACCGGACCTCAACACCTCGAGGACCAGGCGTTCCTCCTCCTCGCCGAGCTCCGGGCGGGCGAGGTCGATCTGGAGTTCGCGAGCCTCAGCCATCGTCGCTCCGTCCCTCCTGAAAGGCGAGTTCGAGCGAGTCGACCAGCGCCTCCCACGAGGCCTCGATGATGTTCTTCGAGACACCGGTCGTGCTCCAGGACCTGCCGCCTTCCGCCGAGTCGAGCAGGACCCTCGTGCCGGCGCCGGTGCCGTGATCGGAGTCGAGGATCCGAACCCGGTACCCCGTCAGCTCGATGTCGGCAAGGTCGGGATAGTGCTCGACCAGAGCCGAGCGCAACGCCCGGTCGAGCGCGTTGACGGGACCGTTCCCTTCGGCCACCGTGAGGTGACGCTCGCCGTCGACCCAGATCCTCAAGGTCGCCTCTGTCCCTACGGTCCCGTCTTCGCGCATCTCGGTCGTGACCCGGAAGCCCTCCAGCCTGAACAGGGGCCTGTACCTGCCGCCTGCCCGACGGAGCAACAGGTCGAACGACCCACGGGCTGCCTCGTAGTGGTAACCACCGTGTTCGCGCTCCTTCAGCTCGCCGATCGCCCGATCGATCGCCTCTTCGTTGAGGTCGAGCCCGAGTTCTTCGGCCCGGTTCCTGATAGTCGCCTTGCCGGAGAGCTCGGACGGCAGCACGGAACGAGCGTTCCCGACCGCGTCGGGCTCGAGATGCTCGAAGGTTCGGGCATCGGTCGAGATTCCGGCGACGTGCAGGCCGCCCTTGTGAGCGAACGCGTTGACCCCGACGTATGGCTGACTCGGATCGACCGGGAGATTGACGAGGTCGGCAACCTCCTGAGCGACCGATGAAAGGTTCCTGAGGCGCTCGGGTCCGATCGTCTCGAATCCCATCTTCAGCTCGAGTGCCGGGATGATCGAGACGAGGTTGGCGTTGCCGCACCGCTCGCCATAGCCGTTGATCGTTCCCTGCACCAGCCTCGCCCCTTCAGTGACGGCGGCGAGCGCGTTTGCCACCCCGCACTCGGCGTCGTTGTGGGAGTGGATGCCCCACTCCACCGCATCGCCGAACCGCTCCACCACGCCCGCGGTCGACTCGGCGACCTGGTCGGGCAGGCTGGATCCATTGGTGTCGCAGAGGCTGATTATCGTCGCCCCGCCCTCGATCGCGGCCTCGAGACAGCCGAGCGCGTAGTCACGGTCGTCCCGCCAGCCGTCGAAGAAGTGCTCGGCGTCGTAGTGGAGCTCCTTGCCGCGGGCGACGAGCCAGGCGATCGAATCCCTGATCATCGAAAGGTTCTCCTCCGGGTCGACCTTGGTCACCTTCTCCAGATGGAGCTTCCAGGTCTTGCCGACCAGAGCGACCCAGGGGCTGAAGGACTTCGCCAGAAGATCGAGTGCTTCGTCCTCCCCGGGCTCGACGCCCCGCCGATGGGTCATTCCGAAGGCGACCACGGCCGCGTGCTCGAGCGGTTCGGTGGCCAGTCGGTCGAACAGCTCCTCCTCCTTGGGGTTCGAGGCCGGAAAGCCGGCTTCGATGAAATCCATGCCGAGGCCGTCCAGCGCATGGACGACCCGCAGCTTCTCTTCGGCCGACAGCGTCATCCCGGGGCCCTGCATGCCGTCCCTGAGGGTTGTGTCGTAGAGCCTTACCTTTTCCACTTCCGCGTTCCTTTCGAGCTTTCCTCCGGAATCCCGCCCGGCGGGTTCCCGACTTCACGCGCACGGCATGCGCCGCGCCTGCCGTGGGCTATCGGCCCACAGCTCGCGTAATTCGGCCTCCGGCCTGCTCTGGATTCGCGTGGCAAAGCATCAGCTCTCAACTGTATCCGGTCGGTTCGAGCGGGCCGGATCGCCGATCGGGTCGAGCCACTCCCCGTACCGTGGATCCCGACCATAGATTGCGTCCTCGTAGCCCTTCTGGGCCATCAGGGTGATCGGGCCGGGGTCCGAGATCTGGTGATCGTCTACCTCCCTGACCGGGACAACCTCGGCAGCCGTCCCGCACATGAAAACCTCGTCGGCTCCGTAGAGCTCGGAGCGCACGATGTCCCGCTCCTCCACGTCCACTCCCTCGTCACGCAGGATCGTGATCACGCTCTTGCGGGTGATCCCGTCGAGGATCGAGGCGGTCTGGGGCGGGGTCGCGACCTTGCCCCCCTTGACCACGAAGATGTTCTCGCCGGAGCCTTCGCAGACGAAACCGCGCTCGTCGAGCAGGATCGCCTCCTCGTAGCCGGCCTGGGCCGACTCCGTCTTGGCGAGGATCGAATTCAGGTACTGGCCCGAGGCCTTCGCGTGAGGGATCAGGCTGCTGGACGGAATGCGACGCCAGGACGAAACCTTCGCCCGGATTCCGTGTCGCTTCCCTTCTTCACCGAGGTAAGCGCCCCAGCTCCAGACGGCAATCGTCACTTCGACCGGGGCCGTCCTCGCGTAGAGACCCATCTCCCCGTAACCACGGAATGCGAGAGGCCGGATATAGCAGTCGCGCAGGTCGTTCCGGCGGATCAGCTCCCTGGTCGCCTCGGCCAGATCCTCGGTCGCGTAGGGGAGATCCAGGAAGTACATCCGGGCCGAGTCGGCCAGCCGGAGGAGGTGGTCCCGATGCCTGAAGATCGCCGGGCCGAGCTCGCCGTCGTAACACCGGATGCCCTCGAAGACGCCGGTGCCGTAATGAAGCCCATGGGTGAGCACGTGGACCTGAGCCTCGTCCCACGGGACGAACTCTCCGTTCTGCCAGATGTATTCGGACTTGTCCATTGCGGTGCGACCATCTGCCCGAACCCGATTCCCGGGCGCGAGCCGGTCGAAAGACTCTACCCGCGACCCGGGGCCGCTGCCCGGGTGGAGTCGGACTGAACCACTAGTTACGCCGAAGCTCCGCGATAACCGCCTCGGTGGCCTCGACAGTTCCGGCCTTCGTCTCTTCCTCGGACCCGGTGAAGAGGTCGGCCGTCCGGACACCGCTGTCGAGGACGGCGGTGACCGCGTCGTCCAGCCTTTCGGCCTCGGCCTCCATTCCGAGGCCATACCTCAGCATCAGAGCGGCCGAGAGGAAGGTAGCCAGCGGATTTGCGGCCCCGGTACCTGCGATGTCGGGGGCCGAGCCGTGGACCGGCTCGAACAGCCCGGGCCCTTCCGAGCCGAGGCTGGCCGAGGGCAGCATCCCGAGCGAGCCGGTGAGCATCGCCGACTCGTCGCTGAGGATGTCGCCGAACAGGTTCTCGGTCAGGATCACGTCGAAGTCCGCGGGCCTCGAGACGAGCTGCATGGCGGCGTTGTCGACCAGGAGGTGGTCGAGTTCGACCTGAGGGAAGTCGGCCGCGACCGAGGTGACCGTCTCGCGCCACAGTCGCGAGGTCTCCAAAACGTTCGCCTTGTCGACCGAGGTAACCCGCGGGTTTGCGCCGGCCGCCCGGGTGATGGCGGCCTCGAAGGCAACCCTGGCGATCCGGTCGATCTCGGCGACCGAGTAAGCGCACTCGTCGTAGGCCGTCGAATCACGACGACCGCTCTCACCGAAGTAGATCCCACCGGTCAGCTCTCTGACGACCAGCAGGTCGGTGCCGGCGATCACCTCCTCCTTCAGGGGGCTGGCCCCCACCAGGGCTGGAATCGCTTTTACGGGTCTCAGGTTGGCGAACAGGCCGAGCTCCTTCCGGATCCCGAGCAGGCCCTGCTCAGGGCGTGGTGCCGAGGGGTCCTTCGCCACGATCTCGTCCCACTTCGGTCCACCGACCGCGCCAAGCAGGACCGCGTCCGCATCGCGGCAGGCAGCCACGACCTCGTCGTTCAGGGCCTCACCACACTGATCGATCGATGCGCCTCCGATCAGGTGCTCCTCCCAGCTGAACTCGCCCAGCTCATCGAGGACGAGCTTCGTGGCGGCAATGATTTCGGAGCCGATCCCGTCACCTGGCAGGAGGATTATTCGGGCGGCCATGAGGGGCTCAGTCGATCGCCGTGGTCACCGGGCCACGACTCCCGCCGGGACCGGCCTCGAATAGCTCGATTGCGTCGAGCTCGGTCAGGGTGAGCGCGATGTCGTCGAGTCCCCCGAGCAGCCGGCGCTTGATCTCACCGTCGATCTGGAAGAGGAACTTCCCGCCGTCGCAAGCGACCGTCTGGTTGTCGAGTTCGATCCTTGCGCGTCCGGCCTCGGCCACCACCCTGCATTCTGGCTCCGGGAGGTTGATCGGAAGGAACCCGTTCTTGGTGCAGTTCGAATAGAAGATGTCCGAGAAGGAAGGAGCTATCACACAGTCGAACCCGAACTGCTGAAGCGCCCAGACCGCGTGCTCGCGCGACGAGCCGGAGCCGAAGTTCGGCCCGGCGACCAAAATCGGATTGGGGAAGAGCTCTATCTCGCCGTCGTTCACCCAGTCGAAGAAGAGAAACTCGCCGAACCCGGTCCGCTCGACCCTCTTCAGGAACTGCTTCGGGATTATCTGATCGGTATCGACGTCGCTGCGGTCGAGCACCGAGACGTCCCCTTCGATCACGTCGATCGGCTCCATCGTTACTCCCACTCCCTGATGTCGACGAAGTGACCCTCGATCGCGGCGGCAGTCGCCATCGTCGGACTCATGAGGTGGGTACGTCCACCCTTGCCCTGGCGCCCTTCGAAGTTCCGGTTGGACGTCGATGCGCAACGCTCGCCTTCCATCAGGATGTCCGGATTCATCCCGAGGCACATCGAGCACCCGGCGCCGCGCCACTCGAAGCCAGCCGAGCGGAACAACTCGTCGAGACCTTCCTCCTCGGCCTGGGCCTTGACCAGGGCCGAGCCCGGCACGACCATCGCCCGGACCTCGTGGTGAACCTTGCGGCCCTTGATCGCGGCGGCGGCCTCTCGCAGGTCGGAGATCCGGGAGTTGGTGCAGGACCCGATGAAGACCCGCTCGGGCCTGATCTCGGTCATCGGGGTGCCCGGCCTCAGGTCCATGTAGGCGAGCGCCCGCTCGGCCGCCTCGCGCTCGACCGGGCTGTCCATCCGGTCGGGGTCCGGAACCTGGTCGGTCACCTGAACGACCATCCCGGGGGTCGTTCCCCAGGTGACCATCGGAGAGATCTCCCCGGCCTCGATCACCACCTCGTCGTCGAAGACGGCCCCTTCGTCGCTGGGCAGCGTTCGCCAGATCTCGATCGCCTGCTCGAAGTCCTCCGGCACGCCCGGACGCCCCCGCATGTACTCGAAAGTCGTTTCGTCGGGGGCGATCATCCCGGCCTTGCCCCCACCCTCGATCGTCATGTTGCAGACCGTCATCCGCTGCTCCATGGTCAGGGCGCGGATCGCCTCGCCGGCATACTCGACGACGTGGCCACCCATGCCACCCGTTCCGAGCCGACCTATCGTCGCCAGGATCAGGTCCTTGGAGGTGACTCCGGGTGCCAGCGTACCCCGGTAGTCGATCCTCATCGTCTTGGGACGCTTCTGGACCAGGGTCTGGGTCGCCATGACGTGCTCGACCTCGGAAGTCCCGATCCCGAAGGCCAGGGCACCGAATGCTCCGTGGGTCGAGGTGTGCGAGTCGCCGCAGACGATCGTCATCCCGGGCTGGGTCAGGCCGAGCTCGGGCCCGATCACGTGGACGATCCCCTGGGTCTCCGAGCCGAGCGAGTAGACCGGGACGCCGAACTCCTCTGCGTTCGCCTCGAGCAGCTCGACCTGCCTGCGTGAGAGCGTGTCGGCGATCAGGTTGGCCGCCGGCGTACCGTCGGTGGGCACGTTGTGGTCGGCGGTCGCGACCGTCTTGTCCGGCCGCCTGAGCTCCCGCCCGGCCATCCGGAGGCCCTCGAAGGCCTGGGGCGAGGTGACCTCGTGGACGAGGTGCAGGTCGATGTAGATCAGGTTCTCCCTGACCTCGTGGGCCTCCCAGATCTTTTCGAACATCGTCAGTGCCATTCGAGCTCCTAACGGGACCTTCTGCCAGCCGAGATTACCGCGATGAAGTCGCACGGAACCTCGTCCCGGTTCTCGAAGTGGTGGTCGATGTCGGCGTCGAAGGTCACCGAATCGCCCTCCTCGAGGTCGATTTCCTCACCGGCCAGCTCCAGAGCCAGGCGGCCCGAGAGGACGATCGCCGTCTCCCGGCTGCCGGGTTCATGCATCGGGGCCTCCCCGGGCCGACCGGTACGGGCCCCGGGCTCGAGATGGTGGCGCGAAGTCTCGGCGGGCAGGCCGGGGATCGGCGGTGTGATCACCTCGACCTCGTGACCCCCGAGGGAGCGTCCCCGGTAACGCCCGGCCCGGCCGACGACCACGTGGGGCGTCTCGTCGAGCCTGAGGAGCTGTGAGAGGG